>DASYNR010000281.1:0-9847 GCA_036008485.1 Candidatus Acidiferrales bacterium
CGTGTGGCGAAAGCAAGGCTTCGTTCAGCTTCCTGACGGGCAGGCCTTGCGTCGCGTTTGGGAGCCCGATTCTCTAGATATTTGTTATTGCGGAGGCCCTAAACGATTTGCCGAGTGCTGTCGTGGGCACTTGCCGGCGAAGCGGAATTTTTCCGAGATCAGCGATGAGATAGACGAAGCACTTAGTTCGTCGCGGATTGCGTTTGCCGAACAATCCGCACGAGCCGTCCTCGCCCGGTACGTGATCTGGATCAAGCAGCACACTGCTGCAACAATGAATGTTGCCAACGATCTTCACGTGAAGCTAGTCGATATTGACGTGCCTGCTCTCGAAACTCATGTGGTCGTACTGCACGATGCGCTCGAGGCGAATGAGAACTTGGCATCGTTTGTTCCGCAGCTGCGTCACCTTGCCAGTATTATTGGCGTACCTGCGCTGAGTGTCCGACTTACGGCACTTGCCGCTCGCAAGCTTTTATTGTCGGGATTTGAGCGCGAAGCGGCGACGGAGTTAGAAAAACTCGGAAATCTTGACAGGATTAGCGACGTGCTGGCGTTAACTACAGCTGCGGATGTTTTCACGATCTCCCCAGAGCGACGAGAGCAGATATTGATAAGGGCTTGCACCGTGGCAAGTTGTGAAGAGGAAAAATGGACCGCCCAGTTCGCGCTCGTCGAACACATGCTCGACGCAGGCAAGCAAAGCGAGGCGTTGCCAATCATTATCTCCATCATGGCTGAGTTGGCTAAGGTCAGGGGACACACCGGCTTTTACTCCGAAGCGTGTGTTCTTCGCTGGCGAGTCACGAAAACTGAAAGCGATCTACGCGCGGCGATGGACGCCGTGGGGCGAACCCAAGACATGATTATTCGTCACCGATTTGCTGAGATTCTCATAGATGAAGGGGGCTACCAGGAGGCCGAACAGGTTCTGGCGGCCGACATCACCAATGGAGAGCCGGTCGCGAAGCTACTGATTACAGATGCGCGAATTCGATCCGGCGGCCGCGAATCGGCTCGAGAGTTATTCCTATCTATAGAGCGGGCTAACGTCGCACGAAAATATCTGCACCCGTACACTGTTGCGGCCGCCCACGTCGCAGTGTTTTGCAACGACTCGGTAATTCGCGATTTGGCGCTCGATTGTTTCAAACAGTTACCCGTAGCAGTTACGATAGCCCAGGGGATGCAGGAATTACTCAAAGTGCTTCAGGGTAGCGACTCCGCCGACCCAACCGCTTCCGCGTAACTTTCCCAGCCGAGGATCTTCGTCTGTGATGCCGTCGAATTGCGTCGGGGGCCGCGGCGAAATGCAGGGGCCTCGATCATCTTTCCGCAGTTTCTGAAACAACTCGACTGTAGTGGGCCGCGTCCGGCGCAATGATTGTTGGCGTAGGCGTAAATCTTCACGCGTTTTCTGAGTGCTGCAGGGCTGCAGCGGAACGCACCCTGTCGGCGAAGACGAAATCATTTTTGTGATCGGGCGGCAATATTTTATCCAAATTTGCATTTCGCCGAAGCGGTCGACGATGGTTTTGGAGGAGTTGCCCTTCTACGGCGGGCTTTTGACGTCGGAATTAAATCAGATACAAATTCAAAAGAAAGCGCTCGAGGGCCTTCGGGAGGCATGCGCTGGAAGCCCGGTTCGCGTGCGGTCGTTACGGCACGAATAAATTCGTGCCCTGTTACGAGGATCGCGTTCGCGCGGTGTGTGGACGGCCGATTTAGAAGACCGGGCGTATGGAACTGATGGCAAACATCGAAAAAGTTATAGAGAGAAAGCAGATCCCTCGGGGCTCGGGATGACAAGCAAAGTCAAAAGCGAGTGCGCCCGAAGCGGGCAGGCGCGAGTCCCGCAGTGGCGGGGCTCGCGATTTCCCAAGATGCGTCCGCGAACGGCGAACCCGGACGCAGTGCTCTTGGATGTTGTTTTGGAATTCGACGGGCAAGAGCAAGGTCAAGAACCCCACGCGCGAGTTCGGCGTGTGGGGCACCCCGGCTGGGTACGGGCGGTTTCGGAACGCGAATATTTTATTTGCGACTCGAGTTGTTGCGAATCTGGCACCGGCCCTTCGGATATCTCAGGACAAGCAGGAGTGCCGGTGCTACCTGGCGCGATTTTTTCGTGAACGCGTTCGCGGACGGCGAATCGGGACAAAGGGCTCTTGGATGTTGTTTTGGAATTCGTCGGGCAAGAGCCGGATGGGGTGTGCCATACGGTTCGTGATGGAGACGGATTTAGAAAACCTTGGTAGGAACCTCGGCCCGGCTATGGCGCGGCGAAGAAAGTGCGGCCGAGTGATTCCTCTCTATTTTGAGCGCCGCGGGGCCGCGATGTCTCTAAGCCGCCGCAGGGCTGCAGCGGAACGCACCCTGTCGGCAGAGACGAAACCGTTGGGAATGACGAGCAAGATTAAATGCCTCACCCGAGATTCTTCAGGTCAACGAACCTGATCGGTTCGTTTCAGAATGACAGCAAAAAGATAAAGACGCGGATAGGCGCCAATCAGGCGATTCATCCCGCCTAATTCGCGGGATGGAGAAGAGTTGGCGTTCCCGGGAAACGACGACGGCGAGAGAAGCACATCCAAGCAATGCAGAGGAGCGCGGAGAAGGCGCTGAGCCACGCGCCGATTCGCTCGTCGTATCCACGAGGGATCTCGAGCCGAATTTGTTGGTGGCCGCCCGGGACATGCAACTCGACGAGGCCCGGAGGCAGGGCAACGCTAGTCGGCAGAGATGCACCTGAAATCAAGTGCGCTTTCCAAAGGGGAAAATAAAACTGCTTTACCATGACGAGCGCGCCGGTGGGGCTGTCAGTCGTGCTATCGGTAGTGAATTCGATCAGGCGCGGCTTCCAGACTGATACGGTGGCGGTGCCATTGCCCGTCAAAAATGTTATTGGAGGGCCGGCAGAAGCTTCGAGGGCGCTGGCCGGGTCCAGGCCGGCGGGACTCCAGGACTCGAACCAACCGTCGTTTTCGCGCACGGACGGATCAATGTTAGGGGGTAGTCTGTAACTCTTCAAGATCAGGCCGAAAGTAACAATCCAACAGGCGACTATCAAAAGTGCGCCGGCGAGAGAGAGCTTTTGAAAAGATGAAGCCGGCCACGAGACGTCCGAGAGAAACGCCGCAGCCAGCGGCAGCGCCGCGATACACAGAATGATGTTGAGGCGCTCGGGAAACTGAATCGAGTTGGCGAGAAACGGGAGAGCTTTCCAAATTGAGACGCTCTTGCTGTGCATCATAAAGAGAGGGATCAGGCAAACCGCGAGCCAAAAAAGGGTGATTTTTCTGTGGACCGGATTTCCCTTCCACAGAGACACGAGGCCGCACA
Source organism: Candidatus Acidiferrales bacterium (assembly GCA_036008485.1). Taxonomy (GTDB): domain Bacteria; phylum Acidobacteriota; class Terriglobia; order Acidiferrales; family UBA7541; genus DASTCZ01. The sequence continues at coordinate 3,340 of DASYNR010000281.1, forward strand.
AGGCGATAAAGAAAACCGTTTCAATCACCATCAACGACACAGTGCGAACAAATTCCGGCCTGTTTGTTGGGCCGAACAATCCTTTGCCGAAGCCGAGAAGTTGCTGGGATATATTTGATCCCCACTTTGATGCGGGAAAATATTTTGCGTGGGCCAGCGCCGGGATGAGGTAGAAAGAAGACAGTCCGGTTCCTAAGAGCATTCCCCCCGCGACGGAAAATGTTGTGCGAATTCGTTGAGCACGTTCCGAAAAGACGATGGCGAGAAATACGGGAATCGCCGAGAAAATCAAAACACTGATGAGATGACTGAGAATCAGAAGCGCGTAGGCGACGGCGAGACCGATGATGGCGAGGCGCTTCTTGTTTATCACTTGCGTGGTGAAGTAGAGAACTAATGGCATCCAGGCCAAAGCCCAACTTTCCGCCAAGGCACTCCGGCGATAAAAATCCGCAGAGAGGTGGTAGGGAATCAGCAAATATATTCCGGCGACGATCAGAGCGACGCGGCGGGTGGCCATCGTGCCGATCCATAAGAATGCGGAGATTCCGGAAATCAGTAGACAGAGGAATTCCCCGGCATTGAAGGCGTTAAAGTGAAGCGCGTTTCCGACGGGCTGTAGCAGAGCGGAAACATAAGCGGGAAACGGCGGATACACAAAAAACGAAGGACTTCCCAAGCCGTGATTCATTTGTAAAAGCCAATGAGGAGTTAGCTCGCCGCCCCAAAACTGTTCAGAAAAATGTTTGGAATAATTGAGCTGCTCGGTGGTGTCATGGCCGGCAGGCACGGGCCCGTAAATCAACATGGGAAGGGCGAAAAGCGTAGCGGTCGCGAGAATTATTGAGAAGCACGCGATGCGAGAGAGGCCTCGCGCCCTGGCGGAACTTTGATTTAGTGAAGTGGCTTCAGGATTCAATCGCGCTGGCCCAGCGCGCGCATTCTACACTTCCGGTACCGTTGGGACAATGAATTTGTCAGACCAAGCCTCCGGTTGCATTTTGTGATTTTTGATGGAGTGAGCTATTTTGGAAATGACGATTATGTGCGCTGCAAATCAAAAAGATTCGGGCGATCGGGGAGAGATTCGCGACGGGCGAACTTCGTTCGTGCGATTGGGGCGGGAGGTTTGCGCGGAACTTGCGTCGGCGGAATCGCGCGAGTGGTTGGTGACGAATGGGCTGGGAAGTTTTGGGTCGGGAACTGTGGCGGGAATTTTGACGCGGAGATATCACGGATTGCTCATTGCCGCGCTGGATCCTCCGCAGAAGCGGACTTTATTGGTTACGAAGGTGGACGAAATTGTGTCGGTGGGCGGCGCGGAATTTATGTTGGGCGCGAACCGGTGGCGCGGAGGGGCGGTGGATCCGCAGGGATACACGTTGCTGGAATCATTTCGGTTGGAAGGAAGCGTGCCGGTTTGGAGTTATGTGTTTGGCGGGGCGCCTAGCGGGGCATTTGGCGAGGCGTCTGGCGTCGCCTGTTTGGAGAAGCGCGTTTGGATGCAGCATGGGGCAAACACAACTTTTGTTGAATATCGATTGGTGAGGGCGACTGCACCGGCGCGCGGCGCGGAAGCGGTGAATCTTGCGATCAAGGTGATGGTGAATTATCGCGATCTGTATGCGGAAACGCATTGCGGCGATTGGCGGATGAACGTGGAGCCGAGCGAAACGGCTGACGCGAAAGGTTTGCGCGTGACGGCGTTCGATGGCGCGACGCCATTTTTCCTATTTGGAGTGGGTGCAGGTTGGTCGGTCGAGGCGGCGCATGAATGGTATTACAACTACGATCTTGCGCTGGAACGCGAGCGCGGATTGAGCGACAGCGAAGACCATTTGCACGCGGCTACTTTTCACGCGTCGATGGCAGAAGGGCAGAGTATTTCGCTCGCGTTCACTACTGATGCAGCGCTGAAATTGGATTCTGCGTCGAAACTGAATTCCGCTTCGTCCATCGCGACGGAACAAACGCGCTCGATTGATTTGCTGGCGCGGATGCAGGCAACGCCGGCGCCGAAACTTTCTTTCGTGGGCGGAACAGTACGCGCGGGAATTTCGGAGTCGCTTGATAACGCGCTGGCCTCGCTGGCGGCGACGCGGGAATCGAGTCCGCTTGCCGCGGCGCGGAAGAAACTGAAGTCGACTTCGCCGGCGCAAACACCCGCGAAAGTGCCGACGGCATCGGCCAATTTTTCCGCAGCGCCTGCATGGATTCAGCAGCTGGTGCTGGCGGCGGATCAATTTCTTGTGGAGGCGCATCCGGAGCCGTTATCCGGAGCGAAGCCGGCGCAATTGGAAGCCAGTATTATCGCGGGATATCCGTGGTTCGGAGTTTGGAGCCGGGACGCGGCAATTGCACTTTGCGGACTGGCGGTGGTGACGGGGCGAGCGGAGTTTGCGCGAAGCTTGCTGCGAAACGCGGCAACATTTATTGATGCAGGAATGCTGCCGAATTATTTCCCGGAGCATGGCGAGGCGCCGGAATTTAATAGTGTTGATGCGGCACTGTGGTTTGTGGATGCGGTGCGGCAGTATTTGGAGGCCACGCGTGATTTGGATTTCGCGCGGGAAGTTTTTCCGGCGTTGGCGGAGATCGCAAGAAATTATTCGCGTGGCACACGATTCGGAATTCACGCTGATGCCGCGGATGGACTTTTATTTGCCGGTGAAGCGGACACGAATTTGACGTGGATGGACGCGCAGGCCGGCGGACATTCGGTCACACCGCGTATCGGGAAGCCAGTGGAAATAAATGCACTGTGGATCAATGCGCTGGAGTCGCTGGCGGCAATTGCGCGGCAAGTTGGCCAGCCGAGTTTGGAGTTTCAGAGTTTGGCGAAGCGGGCGCGAGATAACTTCGAGCGATTTTGGAATCCAGAGCGGCGGTGCTGCTTTGATGTGCTGGATGGGCCGGCGGGGAATGACGCGACGTTGCGCCCGAATCAAATTTTCGCGGTGTCGTTGCCGGTGAGTGCATTGACTGCAGTGCAGCAGCGCGCGGTGGTGGAATCGTGCGCGCAAAATTTACTGACGCCATTTGGATTGCGGAGTCTTGCGCCGGGCGAGCCGAATTATTCGCAGCATTTCGTGGGGAATGAAGAGGTGCGCGCGGCGGCTTATCACGAGGGAACGGTGTGGGCGTGGTTGTTGGGGCCGTTTGCGTTGGCGCATTTCCGAGTTTATCGGGATGCTGCGGCGGCGCTGAAATTATTTGACGCGATTCCGGGGCACATGATGGAAGCGGGGCTGGGAACGATCAGCGAAGTGTTTGACGCGGAAGCGCCGTTTGCGCCGCGAGGATGCCCGGCGCAGGCGTGGAGCGTGGGAGAAATTTTGCGCGCGTGGATTACGATTCGCGCGAGCGGCGGAAAATAATTGGTTCTGCCGCCGAAATTTCGTGCGGACAGCCGGCAGGGAAATCAGCGAAGGGGGAAAGATGGCGGAAAATTTAGCGGACTTCAATAAATTTCGCGCGGATTTGAATGAGGAAATTCTTGGATGCGGACATCTGGGGATGAAGCGATTTTTCGCGCTGGATCATCAGGCGTACGAGCCGGGTGCGCTGACGACGAAAACGAAAGAGATGCTGGGGCTGACGGCGTCCATGGTGCTGCGCTGCGATGACTGTATTACGTATCATCTGGTGCGATGTGCGGAAGAGGGTTGGACGCGCGCGGAAGTGATCGACGCGTTGAATGTTTCGCTGATTGTGGGCGGATCGATTGTGATTCCGCACGTGCGGCGCGCGTTCGCGCGGATGCGGGAAATTGCGCAGTTAAAGCCGGAGTGAGGCATACAGAGACTTATTCGGTGAAAACTACGCCGACGGCGGTTTGTTCCGTCTGCGGGCCCGGCTCGAGTTTCACTACGTAGCCGCGCAATTTCATGGGATGTTCCGCGGGAGTTTCCTTGCCGGGATCGCCCATCTCGACTTGCAACTCAGATTGCAGGCGCGGACTGTGGCTCAGATAAAGCATGGCGCCCTGCACAGTTAAATCGCGAATCACAGTTTCTTCCTGAAATGCGCGGCCGTCGGAAGTGTATCCGGTAACCATTGCGCGCAAATTCCCTTCGCGGCGCTGGCCGGTGCGCGTGGTAGGCACATGGACGTCCACTTGTTCGCCGCCCAAAGTCATCGCCATGCCTTCCGCGGCAGCCCACACATTTTCAAAATGTTGGCGCGATTGGCGCAGCAAGCCATCGACTTCGCGATCGGAAGTGTCGGGATCGTGATGGAACAAAACTAAATTTCGCGCGCCCGCTTCACGAGCCACTTGCGTGCCGGCAAGCCATGAAGAATGTCCCCATCCGCGGCGCGGGCCTGCGAGTTGTTCGGGCGTGTACTGCGCGTCGTTGATAAAAATATCAGCGCCGCTGGCGAGTTTTACTAAATTGCGATCCAGTTCGGCGTCGCCGGGTTCGTTATCGGTGGCGTAAGCAACAATTCCCGCGGAAGTTTCAAAACGAAATCCCAGGCAGCCTTGCGGATGGTTGAGCCAAAAGACGCTGATCTTCGCGTCGTCAACTTGAAATGTTTCGCCGCCGGCAATTTCCGTGAACTCGCGTTCGGCGGACATGGCGCTAACGTTTACCGGGAAATAAGGATGCGCCATTTGCGTCTCAAAGACCTGCTTCAGGCTATCGCGGCCGAGAAATTTTGAACGGAAACTATAGAAGTGAAATTTATTTTGCGGAGAATAAAGCGGCGCGAAAAATGGAATGCCCTGAATGTGATCCCAGTGATAGTGCGTAACGAAAATGTGCGCGCTGATTGGCGCGCCATTATTCCCATTCGGAAAACTGCCTCCCGCGGGATTTTTCGTGAGCGTGCCATTGCTGCCCGGAATTATGCTGGCTGCGGAATTGCATCCGGTCAGGTGGCTGCCGAGCATGCGCAGTCCAGTGCCGCAATCGAGAATAAAGCGCGTGCCGCCCGGGCTGGTCAGTTCGAGGCAGGGCGTGTTTCCGCCGTAGCGCCAGGTGGCCTGGTCCACGGTGGGAGTTGAGCCGCGCACTCCCCAGAAGCGAATTTGTGCCGATGTTGCGGTCACGTTGTGATGGTCACGGGACTGTCGCGCCGCAATTTATTTCAGCGCGCGCTGTGGATGTGAAGATGATGATCATGGAGGCGCGCGCGGCGGTGCGAATGCGAACAATGCCCAACTAAAAATGTTAAACAGGGCTACCAGCTGAGTCAATTATCATTCCCGGCGATGACGCGCAAAACGCAAGGTGTGCGATATTGCAAGGTCCCGTGAAAATCTGAGTTGAGAAGCGCCGCCAGCAGATATTTCAATATGTATCGAACGGTACAGTTATCGCGATGGGCGTCTTTTAGGATGCTGCGCAAGGGGAAACAAAGCGCCTCTGAAACCATCACCGTGGGGCGATGATTTTGGAGTACCCGGATTCCGGCGCGCGACGAAGCGGAGGGCGTTTGGTTGCGCGCTGGAAGTCATTTAATTTGGTCCAGCATGTTGTTGTGGGGTTCGACTCCCGCGCCCTGCTCATCCAAGTCTAAGGTTCCTTTGCTTGCAGACTGCAGTCAACCGTGTATGGCCTTTCCGCGCGTTGGAAAGCAAGATGCGTTCGGAGAGTTTAATATTTCTTAGACGAGGTCGTGAAAGGGATACTCAAATGAAACCGAGCACTGAAAACCGGGTACGAGGAAAAATTCACGAAGTGAAGGGCGAGATTAAAGAGAAGGCGGGAAGGGCGACGAACAATCCGCGTTTGGAAGACGAAGGAACGGACGAAAAAATCGCGGGCAAAGTGCAAAAGAAAATTGGGCAAGTGCAGAAAGTTGTGGAGAAATTTTAGACACGAGCAGATTATTTTGCGATGTAGTTCCTACAAGGCTGTGGGATGAATCTCCGCAGTGGATTTCTGCTATCTCTTTTTACTGCGCAGGGCCAATACGATCCACAAGGTTCCTGCCACGATCATGAAAGCGCTTCGCCAGATGTCAGGGGAGTTCGCGGAACTCGGCAGAATGAGAACGCCGGAACCGATTAAACATCCGCCTGCGATGTACGAAAGAAGATATCGTCTTTTTCTGGCCATAGAAGTCGAGGCGTCCCGCGCTGCTTTCTACCACAGCCGGTCCGGCGTAAGTTTCCGACTCATATCGAGCGATTTGCGATAGTAGTCTTTGTGCTGCAAATTTTCGGCGGCTTCGCGATCCAGCAGAGCTGTTGCTTCGGGATGCATTTGAAGCGCGGATGCGGAAACGGCGGCGCTGAGGGGGCCTTCGATGGCCAGCGCGACGGCTTTCGCCTTTGCCGCGCCGGATGCGAGCAGAAGAATTCTTCGCGCTTCCAGAATTGTGCCGATTCCCATGGTGATTGCGGCTGCGGGAGGCTCTTCTCCCGCCGGAAAATTGTGGCGATTATCTTCGATGGTCTGTTGCGTCAAAGTTTTTGGGCGGGTGCGCGAGGCGAGGCTTGAGGTGGGCTCGTTGAAGCCGATGTGCCCGTCTTTCCCGATTCCGACGATTTGAAGGTCGA
>DASYNR010000282.1:0-9939 GCA_036008485.1 Candidatus Acidiferrales bacterium
TGGGACAATCAAGCTAGATAAGAGTTGGGATGACTGCCGAGCACTGCAAAGGGCGAAGTAGGAATTGATTTTTGTCGGGATTTGAACAACGGGAGAGAGACGGTCGATATGCCGTTGAGTTTCGTGTTCTCCTTCTAAAACTGCACTTCCATTTCTCGCCCGCCAAATTCCACAGACTTCGCTCCGTGTTCCCCTGCTATCCGTACTTCAAATGTCCTGCGCTTGTAGGGCGTCTTCGAGCCGCCGCTCGCTCGCAGTGAAAGTTTGCGAGTCGCGTTATTCCACTTTGCTTCGGTGCGAGTCCATTCGCCTCGGCGATAATTGAAACTTGCGCCGTCGTCTTCATAAAGACTACACGCAGCATCGCCGCCGGGATAAATCACGAATGTCGTTGGCGCATCCACAATTTCAGATGTGTATTGCTTCACCGGACCAAGTGGCACGATGCTTCCGGTGCGAACGTAGAGTGGCAGCGTGGCGAGATCTACATCGCGCGAAATGTCCCGTCCTCCTTCAATCTTCTCCTCGGTCCAGAAGTCGAACCAACTGCCGCGCGGAAGATAAATATTCTTCGACGTCGCAGTTTTTTCCGTTACCGGCGCCACCAAAATGTCGCGCCCCCAAAGATATTCGTCTCCGCAAGCAGTCGCCCTGGGATCGTCCGCATAGTGCAGCCACAGCGCGCGCATGATGGGCAGCCCCGTGTCATGACCTTCGCGCACCGCGTTATAAAGATACGGAAGCAAGCGATACCGCAGCTCGAGATATTTCCGGCAAATCGGTTCCACATCCGCGTTGTGCAATTCAGAAGGATCGGGATTCGCCGCATCGCCGTACGTGCTTACTTCATTCGGTCCCAGCTCTCCGGTGTTCCATCCCCACGGTAGCCGCAATTTCCAATCTCTTCCGTGCGAACGGAACAGGGGACAAAACGCGCTGAATTGGAACCAGCGCACAAATAGTTCGCCAGTAAGTTCCTTGGTGGGAACAAATCCGCCGGTATCGGTCCCCCACAATGGAATTCCGGAAAGGCCTGTATTGATTCCGATTGGCACGTGCGTCTTCAGCGTTTCCCACGTGGAATAAACGTCGCCGGACCAAAGAAATGGCGCATAGCGCTGCATGCCGGCATAGCCGTTGCGGTGCAATGCAAAGGGCCGCTGATTGGGCCTGTCAATCTGCGAACCTTCCCAGTACATGCGAATGCGCGTCAACCGTGAGGCTGCGTCCAGCGGGTCGCCTTCGTCCGGCCACCATCCGTCAACGCCGAGCGCAAAATCTTTTCGATGCGCATCCCAATAACACGCGGCTTGTTCTTCGTCGAACCTCGGTAGCGCGCATCCGTCGGCAACCGTACCGTACAAAGAGCTCGTCAAAATTACGGCGTGCAGCACAATGTGAAAATGCAGCGCGTGAAAATTATCAATCATGCGTTTTGGATCAGCGAAAACGTGCGGATTGAATTGAAACGATCCGTTCTGTGTATTCCAACCGGAAGGCGTGAATCCCGTTCCCAGATAAATCAATGTGTCGCACGGAAATTTTTTTTCGCGATACGTTTTCGCAATTCCAAGAATTTCGTCTGCACCCGCGAGGGTACGGTGAGATTGCTGAAATCCCAGCGCCCACAGCGGAGGCATTTCAGGATGGCCGGTGATTTGCGCATACTCGCTCATCGCTTGCGCGGGATCGCTCGCGTCCACCACAAAAATATCCAGCGGAAGCGGCGCGTCGGCAGGCGGATGGAAAATCCCCTCCGGGCCGCTCAAATCAAAAGTCCCCAGCGGCTGGTGGATGAACATCGCCCAACCCGAAGTGCCGATGAGCCACTGAATGGGCACCCGGCCACCGTTCGTCCGCAGACGATAACCGCCCTGCCCGCTGCGCATTCGATCCACATCGCCACGCCGGTCAAATTGCGGCCCGCCTTCTCCCAGACCCAGCAATGATCCGTCACCCAGCTGAAACGTAGCCGATCCGGTGGCCTCATCAATTTTCAACACTTGAACCACGCGACCGCCACTGGTTTCCACGTGGATCTCCAAAGGATCTCGCGCGATGCGCACCTGCAAAGCGCCGTGCAATGTTTCGTTCAAAGTGTTGTGTGCGGACGCCGCAAGCGCTCCATCATCAGCCACAGGCGTGGCCGCATCCTTCATTTGTCTAGAAATATTTTGTTCGGAAATCGTGATCCGGACGGTGTACTTGCTAAACGCTTTCGTGGATATATTTGCGAGTTTGCCCGCGATGCGAACTTCGTTGTCCGCCGCAGAAAGGAATGGTTCACCAACCCAAGCGCCTGCCGCGCACGCGCCGAGTATCCTTAATGCTTCTCGTCTTGGAATATTTCTTCTCGTGGGAACCATATGGTATCGCGTGGATTTCGCATTGCAAGAGATTTTCGAGGCAACAAAAAACGGCCGCCTGACCTTACAGGTCAAGCGGCCGCGGTGATAGTCGAGGAGACAGTCGAACTATTTCTTAGCTGCCGCCTTTACCGGAGCCGGTGCGGCTGACGCGGTGAACGTGCATGACTGAGCAGTCAGCGCGGATGGAGTTACTTGCAGCGGCTTCAGACTATTCTTGCTGAGCAGCGCGTTGAAGTCAGACAGGTCTTTTGTCTGCATCGTTTTCCATGCTGCCAGTGTGGTGTTGAAGTCTTTGCAGTCGGCTATCCAAGTGTCGATTTGCGCTTGCGATGGGGCCTCGTCCAGTCCGACTTGTGACGTGCTGACCAGAGAGTCAAAGCTGCCGTTTAGCGCGTTGAACGGAATGATCGCGCCGGGAACTGGCGCGCCGCCACGGCCTCGGCCTCCTCCGCCGCCTCCTCCGCCACGACCGCCTCGGCCAGCGACGATGCCGCCGAAGGTTTCGAGTTTGGTGCCGGTGTTCGTAGCTGCGGCGGCCACATCGGGGGGAAGTTGGCTCAGAGTTAGTGCTGCTAGTTGCTTGCGGACGGCCAAGACTTCGGTGTTTCCGTCGTTGCTGGCCTTGGCGCCCTCGTATGCAGCCACCATGACTTTGTTTTTGGCGCGCAAATCCGCCATGACCTTGGGGCTTTCGCCGACGCGCGGATCGTTGCGAACCTTCACGGTCTGCTTGTAAGTCTGTCCGTCGACAATGAGCTTCAACGTGTAGTCACCGGGAATTACTTGCGGGCCGTGCGGACCGGGAGTGACAAATCCGCCGGGCGCAACGTTCATTTGATTTTCGAGATCGAGATTGAATGCCGGAGGATCGTCGTAGCGCAGATCCCAATTGGCGCGGTTGGTGCCGACGTTAGTTGGCAGAGCAAGATCCGCGCCCTTGGCCACCCAATATTCGGGATAGGGCCAGCGATCGGGAATAGCCGGCGGAATGCTGGACATGGTGCGGACGAGTTTCCCTGCTGAGTCAAAAACCTGCAATTTAATTTCGCCCGATGGCGGATGGCTGAGATGGTAATAAATAATCGCGCCATAGGGCGGATTGGGCGCGTGCGGCAATTCGGGATTCATGGGCTGATCCCAGTTATCGCTGACGCGCGCGCGTATGGCGTCTCCGGGTGCGAAGAAATACACCGGCGCTGCTGAGATGGCCTGCGCCTTCGCGGCAATTTCGCGGAGCGGAGTCATGTCATCGAGAACGTAAAAACTTCGGCCGTAAGTTCCGATGACGAGATCATTCATGTGATCGTTGGTGTGGAAGACCATGTCGCGAATGGAAGTGCTGGGCAAATTCTGGCGCAGCGATTGCCAATTATCGCCGTCATTGAATGAAACGTAAACCGTGGTTTCTGTGCCAGCGAAGATGAGGCCTTTTTGTTTTGGATCTTCGCGAAACACGTTGACCCAGCTTCCTGTTGGCTGATCGCTGGGCAATCCGTTGACGATCTTGGTCCACGTTTTGCCGGCGTCATGCGTGCGCCAGATCAGCGGAATGTTTGGAGCAACAGCGCCGCGTCCGGCGGCTGTGGCTTTGGCCGAAACGTAGGCGGTGTTTAGGTCAGTGTGGCTTGCTTCGATGGTGTTGAAGCTGACGTTTGTGACATCTGGAATATTGCTGACATTATTCCAGTGCGCGCCGCCGTCCATGGTGTTGTAAATCTGTCCGTTGCTGCTGATTGTCCAGAAGACACCCTTCTTGAGCGTGGAGATGGCGAAGTCATTGATAGAAGGCGGAGGAGGCGCGAAACCGCCGCGTCCTGCGCCTTGTCCCGCGGCTGCAGTTGCAGCGGCTGCGTTTGCGGGAGCTGCACCTGCAGCGGGCGGAGTTGCAGGAGCAGCAGGAGCTGCTGCGCCACGGCGTCCACCACGCCCAGCAACGGGCGCGCCCGGGACTGTTGGAACCGGAGTGCCGCACGGAATTGCCGGTTTGCCCTTTTCTACGGTCAGGTCGGGACTGAATGATTTCCAGGAATGGCCTGTGTCACGCGAAACGAGCAGGCACTGCAAGTCCATATAAATTGCATGGGGATCGAAGGGATCGGCGCGGCGCCAAGAATCCCGGCTGGAACGATACTTGGTTGCATCCGCTCCAAAATTCGGCGCCACGTTTTCCCATTGTCCGGTGGTGAGATTAATTTTTACCAAACCACTGCCGCCACCGGCAGCGCCGTATCCGACGCCATAGACAATGTTCGGATCAAGCGGATCAGCGGTTACGGTGCCGAATTCGGACGACGGAAGCGGCATCCAATCGACGCTGGAGATGTCGCCAATATCGCCGCGAGTGCGCGTCATGACCGCGCCGGTATCCTGCTGCGAAGCCATAATCCAGTAGGGATAACGATTGTCGGTGGAGATGTGGTAGAACTGGCCAATCGGCAAAACGTAATAACTGCTCCAAGACGCGCCGCCATTAAAGGTAACCGCCGCACCCTGATCTACGCCGAAAAGCATGCGCTTGCCGTCGGTGGGATCAATCCAAATGTCGTGCATATCTTCGCCGCCCGGGGCGCCTTTGAACGGAGTGAAACTCACGCCGCCGTCAGTGGATTTATATGCGGCAGTGCCGAGGCTGTAGACAACGTCAGGATTTTTCGGATCGACCCAAACCCCGCAAATATATCCGCTGCCGCTGACGCGTGTATCGTCGGTGGCCATGTGCTTCCAGGTGGTGCCTTGATCATCGGAGCGAAAAAGTCCGGAGCCGCCTTGTTGCGCGCCGCCTACTACATAAATTCGCTGACCATTTGTGCGCCCAGCCACGGCGACGCCGATGCGTCCGTTGGTTGAAGGATTGTTGGTGATTTCTGTCCAGGTTTTTCCTTCGTCAACGGATTTGAAAAGTTTAGTGTGATTGGGCGCACCAGCGGCGGGCTCCGCTCTGCCACCGCCAGCAGTGCCAGCGGCGGGAGGGCCGACCGAATCCGCGATGGTGGTTGCGAAAATTACGTTGGGCGTGTCAAAAGCAGAAGAAAGATCGCGGCCACCGGTTTCATCGTCGACATGCAAAACGTTGGTCCATGATTGGCCACCGTTATCGGTGCGGAAAATTCCGCGTTGATTGCCTGTGCTGCCGGCCATCACCGCGGCAATTACGATATTTGGGTCTTTCGGATCGACAATAATCTTCGGAATTCTTGTGGTGCCTTCGAGGCCGATTTTCTTCCAGGTTTTGCCCGCGTCGGTTGACTTGTACATTCCGTCGCCACTGGTTCCGGTGGTGGCGTTGGCTACGGCGTCGCCGCTGCCGGCATAAATAATGTTGGGGTCGGAAGGAGCAACCTGAATTGCGCCGATGCTATCGACCTCGGTTACTTCGTCAAATATCGGAAACCAGGTCATACCGCCGCTGGTGGTCTTCCAGATGCCACCTTGCGGCATACCCGCATAAAAAGTTCCGGGCTCGCCAATCACGCCGGTGACGGAGGCGATGCGTCCTCCGTGAAATGGGCCGACCATGCGCCACTGCAAACCGGTAAACAAATCAGGGCTGAGCTGCGCTGCAGAGACGAGCGCAAAGCAAAGCGCGACTGCTAAAGAAATCCAAAGACGAGTGGAGCGCAGCTTGATGCGAATCATTTCGTTTCCTCCGAGAATTGCAAGCCCGCTTGGGGCGACCGACTACCGCAACTAGTAAATCCAGCGGCGCAACATTTTTGAAAAGCGCAAAATTACTTCGATTCACCAACGACATGCGTCGAGCGGATTATATGCTCGCAAGAAGTGTCCCGCAAAATAAATAACGTACTTTGTGCGCGAATTCCCGCACACCCCAGTTAGCACAATAATCCTATGTGCGTAATACGTGCGGGCTGGACTTCCGGTTTCTGATGTTTCCTGAGGTTTTGCAAGGCGCGGTGTCTCCCTTTGGAGGCGTGGCGACATTATGGCCCGCGCGGCATCCAAACGGTGACGGCGCGGTGGTGAAATAAGTCAGCGAAGTAACCCGAAGGAGGAATCATGAGAAAACGGAAACTTGGAAAAAGCAATCTGGAAGTTTCGGCGATCGGGCTGGGATGTATGGGAATGAGCTTTGGATATGGTCCAGCCGCGGACAAAACGGAAATGATTTCGCTGATGCGGACCGCGGTCGAGCGCGGCGTAACTTTCTTCGATACCGCGGAAGTTTACGGGCCGTTCGCGAACGAAGAACTGGTGGGTGAGGCGTTGGCTCCTGTTCGAGATCAAGTGGTGATCGCCACGAAATTCGGATTCGCGCCGGATCCGAATGGTGGAACGCGTTGGAGCGCGCTGAACAGCCGCCCGGAACATATTAAGGAAGTCGCGGAGGCGTCGCTGAAGCGTTTGAGGACTGACAGAATCGATTTGTTTTATCAGCATCGCGTTGATTTAAACGTGCCGATTGAAGATGTCGCAGGAGCTGTGAAGGAATTGATTCAGCAAGGAAAGGTAAAACACTTCGGACTTTCAGAAGCCGGAGTGGGAACAATTCGGCGCGCGCACAAGGTGCAGCCCGTTGCGGCTCTGCAGAGCGAATACTCACTGTTTTGGCGAGAGCCGGAGGCCGAAGTAATACCGGCGCTTGAAGAACTGGGCATCGGACTCGTTCCGTTCAGTCCGCTGGGCAAAGGGTTTCTTACCGGCAAAATTAGCGAAGACACAAAGTTCGACAAGGCAGATTTCCGCAACGTTGTGCCGCGATTCACAGCGGAGAATCGCAAGACGAATCAGGCGTTGGTCGATTTGATTGAGAGATTTGCGCAACAGAAGAAGGCGACACCCGCTCAGATCGCGCTGGCGTGGCTGCTTGCGCAAAAACCCTGGATCGTTCCGATTCCGGGAACAACAAAACTGCATCGGCTGGAAGAAAATATCGGAGCGGATACCCTCGAGCTAACCGCGGAAGATCTGCACCAACTGAGCTCCGCTTCGTCGCAGATTAAGCTGGAAGGGGCGCGGTATCCGGAAGAATTGCAGAAATTGGTGGGGCGTTGAGAGAGGACACAACGAACAATTAGTCGATGACGTACGAATACGTACCGCTGCCGATTGATACGGTTTTGTTATTCGGAAGGGTGACGGTTGCCGTGGTGTTCGCGGGAATTGTTATTGCGAAACGGTGTGCGCTTTGATTCCAGTCGGAAATAATTGCGCCGTAGGCTGAGTCATACTCGGTGTGAAGCTGTGGAAGCGCAGGATCGAAATGCGGATGAACGGAAATGTGGTGGTAGCCTGGGCCGGTGGCGTCCGTATCAATTCCCGCGGCGCGGCGATAGACCCACGCCATCACTGAACCAAACGCGTAGTGATTATAGGAATTCATCGAGGGATCTCCGGTGTCTCCATTCCAGCGTTCCCACCAAGTTGTGGCGCCCATTTTCACCATGTAGCCCCAGGAAGGATAAGTATCGGAGAGAAGAAGTTTGAACGCCAAATCTGAATGGCCATTTTCGTCGAGCACGGAGAGTAGAAACGGAGTGCCGAGAAATCCGGTGGTCAGGTGATTGCCGTGATCGGCGATGTTTTGCACGAGGCGATCTACCATATTTACGCGGAGCGATGGCTGCACGATTCCGGTGAAAATTGTGGCGAGATAACCTGTTTGAGTGTTTCCTGCTACGCTGCCATCATCCTTTATGAAAGTTGTTCTGTATGCGGCGGCGATGCTGTCGAATTGCCGCTGATATTTCTCGGCGTCGGCGGGGCGATGGAGCGCAGTGGCCATTTCCGTCATTTCGCGCGCGATCAGCGCCCAGTAGGCTGTGTCGATCAAAATTTTCGGAGTGTTCTGATCGGGGGCGAGCCAGTCTGCATAATTATTTCCCAGAGCTTTGCGGCGGACATAGTCCGGATTATTTTTCAGAATGAAATCCATCCAGCGTTCCATCGCGGGCCACGAACGCTCGACGACTGTTGCGTCGCCATATTGCAACCACGCGGCATAGGGAATGAAGACACCGGCATCGCCCCAGCCGGGCGCTCCGGGTTCTGGCCCCAGAACATTCGGAGAAACATTAGTGAATGCGCCGGCGGCAGTTTGAGCGTCGGTAACGTCCAACATAAATTTGCGAGTGAAGGCGTCAATATCAAAATTAAATGTGCCGGTGCGCCAGAATGCTCCGGCATCGCCCATCCATCCGAGGCGCTCGTCGCGCTGCGGACAGTCGGTGGGAATTGACAAGAAATTTCCGCGCTGCCCCCAGGCGCCAAGTTCATTCATTTTGTTTAGAGTTTCGCTGGAGCTTGTTAGACGCACGGAGGGCGTGGCCGGAAGACTGTTGTATACGAGGCCTTCGATGGTTGCTAGTGACAGTGGAGTTGGCGCGGTACTGCCTGCGTAGGAAAATTCGACGTAGCGAAAACCGTGGAAGGTGAACGCAGGCGTCCACGTCTCGTCACCATCGCCGGAAAGTGCATAGGTGTCTGTCGCGTCGGCATTGCGAAGATTTTCTGTGTAGATGCTGCCGTCAGGATTAATTCGCTCGGCATAACGCAGACGTACAACTGTGCCGCGCGGGCCGCGGACGTGAAGGCGAATATTTCCGACCATGTTTTGTCCCATGTCGAAGACGGCGGGATGTTTTTCGTTTGCGGGATCAAGCTTAATCGGATGAAGCGTAATTGAGGAATTGATTGGCAAGTCCGGTTGCGCGGTGAGAGCCATGCTGTCATCCGGTGCGCTTGCTGTGACGGCGGGCGTCCAGTTCGTGGCGTCGAAACTCGGAGTGCTCCAGCCGCGCTTCATCAGGCGCGCGTCAAAGGATTCGCCGCCATAAATCTCCGAGAATGTAATTGGCGAAGACGCGGTGAGCCAACTCTGATCCGTCGCAATCGTCTGACGGGCGCCGTTTGCGAAGGTTAGTTCAAGTTGCGCGCGCAAAAGATTTGGTCCCGGCATTAGGCGAACGCCCGCCCACGTCATCGGAGAGCTATACCATCCGCCGCCGAGCAAAACACCAATTGCATTTACGCCCTGATTGACGAGCGACGTGACGTCATAAGTTTGATAGAGCACGCGCTTGTGAAAATCTGTCCAGCCGGGGGCAAGCAGCGTGTTCGGTGCGACGGATTGGCCATTAATGAATGCCTGATACGCACCAAGCGCGGTAATGCTGAGACGCGCGGTGCGAATCGGGGAACCCACACTGAAATTTTTTCGCAGCAAAGATGCGTCGGTCGTCACTCGGTCCGGTCCGGGAATCGCCTGCTGGCGATCCGTGCCGATGCCGAAGTGAAGCGCGAGCGGGCCGACGTTCTGAGCTCGTTGCCAAGCCGCATCGGAAGTGGCGCGCACTTGCCAACTGTCGTTCGTTACGATGCGCTCTTCCTTGCCGTCCGGATGAGTGACGCGGATTGACGCCGCAAAAGCTGAAGGTGAAGTAGCGGGCGGTGCGCCGGCTCGATGCGAGACGACATCCACTTCAATTTCGTTATCGCCCGCGTGAAGTAAGTGCGCGATCTCTTCGCGGTCAAATGCGCCCCACTCGTCGTGATGTCCTGTGATGCTGCCGTTCACACGCGCAATAAATTTTCCGCGCATAAGAACGTGAAG
>DASYNR010000283.1:0-12159 GCA_036008485.1 Candidatus Acidiferrales bacterium
GGATACACGGAAGTTTTGGCGGAACGAGTAATCGTGCTGGCCGAATCGGCGGAGCGCGCGGAAGAAATTAATGCGGATAGCGCACGCGCGGCGAAGCAAGAAGCGGAGAAAATTTTGGCGACGCCGAATACTCCGGAAGAAAAAGCTGGACCTGCGCGATTGGCGGTGGCGCGCGCGGAACTGAGATTGAAAGTTGCGGCGCGCGGAGCCGGCGGCGGCTCACAGGTTGCGCATTAGTGCTATATCCTCAGATTTCTCGCTGAATCTCCTTAGGTCACATCACATCTAATACGTTGCAGTAATTCTTATGCGTTCGACTGATAATTGACCCATGGCAATGCCGAAAATGTATACGACGGGTTGGTGTCCGGACTGCCGGCGTGCGAAGCAGTTTCTTTTGGCGCGCGGAGTTACCCTGGAGGAGATTGATATTGACGAATCTCCGGATGACGAAGATTTAGTGATGGCTGTGAATGACGGGCGGCGGAAGGTTCCTACGTTTGAAGTGAATGGAGAATATTTTTCGTGCAGTCCGTTTGATCCGTATTTGTTGGCGGAGAAATTTGGCGTGAAATTGAATCCGTGAATTTAATTTTAGTTTAATCCCGCCCCTCGCGTTACAACTTTTGAAATTTCCAGATTTGAATCGAGGAACACCAGGTCCGCGTCGGCGCCTGCGGCGATAATTCCCTTTCGCGATTCCAGGCCGAGCAATTGCGCGGGACACTGCGTCAACATGCACACGGCTTCGTCCAGCGGAATTCCCAGCGCGACGATATTTCGCAGAGCGCGGTCGAGAGTTAGCGCGCTGCCCGCCAATTTTCCTTCCGAGTTGCGGACGACCCCACCAGTCACTTGCACATCGAAATTTCCCAAGCGATATTTTCCGTCCGGCATTCCTGTGGCGGCGGTGCCGTCGCTGACGAGAATTACTTTTTCTGGCTTCGCAGCCAGAAGAAGTTTCATCGCCGCTTCGTCCACATGAACTCCGTCGGCGATGAGTTCCGCTGTGACTTGCGGCGAAGTAAGAACCGCGCCAAGCACGCCGGTATCGCGGTGCGAAAATGGGCGCATGGCATTGAACACGTGTGCCGCGTGGCGCGCGCCGTGAGCGATGGCGTCCATTGCTTGTTCGTATGTGGCGTCAGTATGGCCCAGTGCGGCGACAATTCCTGCTTTGCGCGCGGCGTCGACCAATTCGATCCCGCCCGGAATTTCAGGGGCAAGCGTAAGAATCCTCGCTGTGCCCGCAGCCGCTTCAGTCATGCGCGCAAAAAGAGCGAGAGACGGAGCTGCAATCCATTCCACAGGATGCACGCCTCGGCGCGTGGGACTGATGAATGGGCCCTCGAAATGAATTCCCAAAATTTCCGCGCGTGGACTTGCGGCGGTACCACTTTCGTCCGGCGCTTGCTTAGAAATAAATTTCGCAATGCCCGCCGCGCTGGCGCATAAAACGTCCGGCGCTGCAGTTACAGTTGTAGCCAGGAACGATGTAGTGCCGCCGCGCGCTAGCGTCGTCGCAACAGCATCCAGCGCAACTGGCGTAGCTTCCATCACGTCGTGTCCACCCGCGCCGTGAATGTGAACATCCACAAATCCCGGAATCAGCGTTATCCCGCGCGCTTCGATGCGCTTCGCGCTAGCAGGCACAGCTATTTCATCGCGCGCGCCAACCGCGCTGATGCGGCTGCCTTCGACAATCACCACGCCATCGCGAATTTCGCGCTGCGGTGTGAAAATCCGTTCTGGGAAAATAGCGTACGGCGTCATAGGCAACATATCCTACCGCGCATTGTTGGAATTCGTAGCGTGGAAAAATCAAACTGGAGAGAAATCGCCAGCACTGAAAATTTACTTTGCTGTCTTCGCCGGCACTGCAGTGATCGAACTAGCTGTGATCGTGATGGTAGCCGTATCAACCGTGCCTTTCACTGTGACCGCGCGTCCGGCATAAGGCGCGGCAACATTCTGCGGATTCAGCACATAAATTTTTTGCGTCTTCGATTCCATGAACGCGTAGAGGGCGCCATGCTCCTTCACATTTTCCGTCACGCGCGCCGCCTCCGTGTCCGCGGCGCCACCGATTGTGTCCGTGACAACGCCCGTCCATGTGCCAGCCTTGATGGTGGGCGTCGCAATCGCCAGCCTCCCCCCAACCAATAGCACCAATGCCGCGAACAACATGCGCCTGTTCATCTCGAAATCTCCCTAGCCCGATTTAATTTCTCACTCTAATTTCGTGCATTCCGCACGTTGAAGTCAACTTCGCTTTCGTGCAAAAACAAAACGGGAGAACCCGTTTCCGGATCCTCCCGTTCTGCTTTGTCGGAGAAAAAACTTTTCTACAAATTTACTTTCCGCCGCCGGAAGCCGGTGCTGCAGCGGAAGCCGACTGAGCTTTCGGAACGCTCAGATAGCCCACGATTTTATCCTTATCAACCTTGTTGACCACGAGTTCCATGGACGCGCGGTTGCCTGCGTAGAAAAAGATCGGCTCGTTCACTGCGCGATTCTTCTTCTCCAGCTTCAAATCGTCCACATAAAGCTCGACGGTGTACTGGTGGCGGCTAACATTCACTCCGTGCAACTCCACGGAAATGCCGCCGACGCGCTGTTTCGCATTCTTGCCGGCCAGCGTGAATTCATAATAGTCACGTTGTCCCAGACGGCGAAGCGCTTCGATATCTTCATGAGTGCGCGCGATCTGCGTGCCGAGTTCGCCCTTCGCATCCAGCAAGTTCTGCTTGGTGGCGTCCAGGTCGGTGCGGACGCCGTTCACGTTCGTCGAAACGGCGTTCACGTCATCGGTGCTGGCTTTCGTCGCAAGTTGGGCTTCGTCGGCCTGCACTTTGTCCTGCATCACGCCCAGCTTCTTTGAATAGTCGGCCTTGATCGCTCCTGCGGTTTTGCGTGACTTATCCAGTTCACCTTGAGTGAGCTGCAGGCGGTCGGTGACAACGCCGAGATCGCCCTGCATCTGAGCGTTTGCCGATTCGGCCTGCGCGAGGCGCTGCGTTACGACGTCAAGGTTCTGACGCAATGCCTTGGTATCGTTGGCGGCTGCCTGTTGGGCATCGCGCACATGATTGGTGGCGCTCCAGCCTACTCCGAGTGCCAGCAGCGAGACGGCTGCCAGCGCTACGACGGCCACTCCCATCCAACGTGGCGTGCCTTCAGTTGTGTGCACCACTTCTTCCTTATGATCTTCGTTAAACATTTTCGTAGGCTCCTTGTCGCAATTCCCTTGCACCCAACTAAAGAGCACGCCTCTCGCCAAAGGCCCAATGCCACCGAAATTCGCGCTAAGCTGCTGAATAATAAAGAGATAGGAGATAGTATGTTATGCCGGAAAAAGTGTGTCAAATCGGCGACTGTGGAATTCTTTACAAGGGGGATGTTGTTTCTCCTTGTTGCTGCTTAGGGCAAATTTGGCACGAGATTCGACGAGATTTGGAACCAACTTGGCAGGTTACTTCGGAGGGACTACGGCGCGGGCTGGAGGAAGGTCTCTTAGACTGTATGCGGATGCGGCATGCGCGCCGGATCGACGTCAAAATAGACTTCCAGGGTTTGTTCGGCCGCTTCAAGAACGAGATAGCAGGTCGGGCACTTTGTAAGATGCTGCGAGATCTCGCGCTCAACGGACGGCGCCAAGCGGCCTTCGAGGTAATCGCAAATCAATCGGATGGTTTCCTGGCAGTTCATAAATTCCCCCTGACCCACTATGGACAAAGCAGTTCGCAGGCCAAATGACCGCAGAAATGGCTCAGCTATAACCTACTGGAAATGCTGGATTTATCAGGCACTCGAAAACTTCTGAAGAATGAAGGTGGGTACTAGGACGATGGTCTTTCTGCACGAATGTTGAAATTCTGTCCCGCCGTTCGATGCGAAAAGCGACAGTTTGGTCGCGATTCCACGCGCAAGTTAATCACTATTTAACGGCCGATGGTCATGTTTTGCAGAATCGCGATGCGCTCGCTGAGCGGAGGATGGGTGCTGAACAGCGCCGAGAAAACTGCGCGAGCGCTGAGCGGCGCGACGATAAACAGCGACGCAGTGGTTGGCGAAACGTTCATCGGGATGCGCTTGTTATATTCGCCAAGCTTTTGCAGCGCGGAGATCAGTCCATACGGATGGCCGACGAGTTTTACGCCCGCCGCGTCAGCGGCATATTCGCGTTGCCGAGAAATTCCGAGTTGCAGAAGCAATGCCGCGATCGGCGCAACGATAATCATTAGCAGCAATGCAATTGGATTTCCGCGGCCGCGATCACGTCCGCCATATCCGGTGAACATCAGACCCCATCGCGCGATGGACGCGAGCACAGAAAGCGCTCCTGCCAACATCGCGGCCACTGAAGTAATCAAAATATCGTAATTGCGGACGTGAGAAAGTTCGTGCGCGATCACGCCTTCCAGCTCATCGTCATTCATCAGCTTCAGCAGGCCGGCCGTGGCTGCAACAGAAGCGTGCTTCGGATTGCGGCCGGTGGCGAATGCGTTCGGCGCTTCTTCCGGAATCACATAAAGCTTCGGCATCGGAAGATTGCCTTTGGCGCAGAGGCGTTCCATCACCGAGTAAAGTTGCGGAGCTTGCTCGCGCGTAACGGGTTGCGCGTGACTGGACTTCAGCGCGATCTTGTCCGAGAAAAAATACGCGCTGATGTTCATGACGAACGCGATTCCCAAGCCGAATATCATTCCATTCTGCCCGGAAATGGCAGCCCCGCCGAATACCAGCAGCAGCGTTAGCGCGATCAGCAAAAATCCTGTCTTCAGTCCACGCATATCGAACAATCTCCCCTGGGAACATCCACAGTTTAGAAACACTGATTGCTTACGTCAACTTCACGCCGTTCAATCGCCGACAAGCGCTTTACTTCTTCTTAGGCCGCGAACTCGGTGGAGTCGTTGACGCCGAAGCGCCTGCCGCAGCGGCATTCGCATCTTCCGCTGGCAATTCAGCCGTCGGCTTGCGCACAAATTTCACCTTGTGCGTTGCCGGATCAACATCCACGATCACGTGATCGCCGGGCAAAACTGTGCCTGCGAGAATCTGCATCGCAAGCGCATCCTGCACCAGCCTCTGCAACGTACGTCGTAGCGGCCGCGCGCCATACGCCGGATCGTAGCCTTCGTCGAGGACGAGCTGCCGCGCCGCAGGCGTAAGTTCCAACGTGATGTTTCGGTCGACCAGAAGTTTCGCGATGTCCGCGAGTTGCAAATCAACGATGTGCGCAAGTTGATCCTTGGTCAGCGGATTGAACATCACGATTTCGTCGATACGATTCAGAAATTCCGGACGGAACGATGCGCGCAAAGCTTCCATCGCTTCGCGGCGAGCTTCATCGGGATTTGTTGCGCCTAATTCGGAAATCGCGGCGGAGCCGACATTGCTGGTCATCACCAAAACTGTATTTCGGAAGTCGACAGTCCGGCCTTTGCCGTCCGTCAGTCGACCGTCTTCAAGAATTTGCAGAAGCACATTGAAAACATCTGGATTCGCTTTTTCAATTTCGTCGAACAGTACGACGCTGTACGGATGGCGCCGAACCTGCTCGGTTAGCTGGCCGCCTTCTTCGTAGCCAACGTATCCCGGCGGCGCGCCAATCAACCGCGCGACGGAATGCTTTTCCATGTATTCGGACATGTCCAAACGAATCATGGATTTCTCGTCGTCGAAAAGAAACTCTGCTAGGGCGCGCGCGAGTTCCGTTTTTCCAACGCCCGTCGGACCCAGGAAAATAAATGAGCCGATGGGGCGCTTCGGATCGCTCAGACCGGCGCGGCTTCGTCGAATGGCACCTGCAACGCGAGCGAGTGCGTCATCCTGACCAACCACGCGCTGACGCAGGCGCTCCTCCATGCCTACAAGTTTCTGCGCTTCGCCTTCCAGCAAACGGCCCACGGGAATTCCGGTCCACTTGCTGACCAGCGCGGCGATGTCTTCCTCGTCCACTTCTTCCTTCAACATGCGGCCGTGCTTTTGCAACTCGGCGAGATGATCCTGCGCGGTTTTCAGTTCGCGCTCCGCAGCAGAAAGTTTTCCGTAGCGAATTTCCGCAACGCGCGCCAATTCTCCGGCACGCTCGAAACGCTGTTCTTCCGCTTTCAGTTGGTCGATCTGTTCTTTCAATTTGCGGATCGCACTGATGGCATTCTTTTCCGTCTGCCAGCGCGCTTTCTTTGTGGACGATTCTTCGCGCAACGAGGCGAGTTGCTGAACTATTTGCGCGAGCCGTGCCTTCGAGTGCGCATCGGATTCTTTCACCAGCGCCTGGCGTTCGATTTCGAGTTGCATGATGCGCCGCTCAATTTCGTCAATTTCCACCGGCAGCGAATCAATTTGCATGCGCAGACTGGCGGCCGCTTCGTCAATCAGGTCAATCGCCTTATCCGGCAGAAAACGATCGGAAATATAGCGATGGGAAAGCGTGGCCGCGGCAATAATTGCGGAGTCCTTGATACGCACGCCGTGATGAACTTCGTAACGCTCTTTCAGACCGCGGAGAATCGCGATGGTATCTTCAACAGACGGTTCGGCAACGAGCACGGGCTGGAAGCGGCGTTCAAGCGCGGGATCCTTCTCAATATATTTTCGATATTCATTCAGCGTCGTGGCGCCAATCGCACGAAGTTCGCCGCGAGCCAGCGCGGGCTTCAACATGTTGGAAGCGTCCATCGAACCTTCAGCGGCACCCGCGCCAACAACGGTGTGAAGCTCGTCGATAAAAAGTATTACCTGGCTATCCGACTCAGTGACTTCCTTCAGCACCGCTTTCAAACGATCTTCAAATTCTCCGCGATATTTCGCGCCCGCTACCATGGCGGAAAGATCCAGCGCCACAAGCCGCTTCGGCTTCAAAATTTCAGGAACATCACCGGACACAATTCGCTGCGCCAATCCTTCCACGATTGCGGTTTTTCCGACGCCGGGTTCGCCAATCAGTACGGGATTATTTTTTGTGCGGCGCGCAAGAATTTGCATCACGCGGCGAATTTCTGAATCGCGCCCGATTACCGGATCAAGTTTCCCGCGGCGCGCAAGTTCCGTCAGATCTTTTCCGTATTGCTCGAGCGCGCGATAAGTCGATTCCGGATTTGGAGAAGTCACGCGCTGACTGCCGCGCACGCTGGCCAGCGCCTGCAGAATCGCATCGTGACTGGCGCCGTGACTCCGCAATAATTCCGCGGCGGGATCGCGGCCCATGTCGGACATGGCCAGCAACAAATGCTCGTTGGAAACATATTCGTCGTGAAATTTTCCTGCTTCTGCGAATGCTTTTTCAAACAGTTCGTTGATAGCCGGACTTAAATGCTGCGAAGCGACGCCCGATACTTTCGGCAACCGGCCAAGCGCAGTTTCCACATCTCTTGCCAATGCTTCCGGTGGCGTGCCGAGCCGAGTCAGCAGCGGACGCACCACTCCATCCGTCTGCGCAATCAGTGCTGCAAGAAGATGCAGCGGCTCAATCTGTTGTTGATCGTGCCTGGCGGCTACTTCCTGCGCTTCCTGAAATGCTTCCTGGGCTTTAATTGTTAGTTTATCGAGACGTAGCATCGTTCACTCCATAATGCCGTTAGATGAAAACCGGTCCGCAGCGTCACAAATTCGCTGACCGGTAACGCTGCTGTACCACGATTTGCGGTCGGGCGACAATACTGTAGTTGGCCTAATTAGGCCGCAACTTGGGAACGTCCATAATCGGCACCCATGCAGCCGGAATCAGGTTCTGGTCGGTAATGCGTTCAAAATCTTCCACGAGTTTGGAGATCTGTTCGTGGACTCCAAGTCCCGGAAGTGGCTCCCAGCGCGTATCTTTCTCCATTTCGCCCCCTTTGAACTACTGTTCTTAGCGAACATGAGCATATAATATGAGCGTGTTATTGTCAAGTATTTTCGACTTCGCAGCCCTGTTCATCAACAGCAATGAATTCAATGACTTAGGAACAATTTAATCCTTCACACCGCCCCATCGCGTGGAAATGTCGGCCCCGCCACCTCGTCATTTCCAAGAGCATCAGGAATCAGGTAGAATCGGCGAGTTCCCAAGTGGATCCATGAAACTAGAAGACTTCTCATACGAGCTTCCGGACGACCGAATCGCCCAACAGCCGTTGGCAGCGCGTGATGCCTCGCGGCTGCTGCTACTGTCTCGTCATCAGGGAGGTTGGGAGGATCGCGCGTTCACAGAGTTACCAGCGCTGCTGCGCGGCGACGAGTTATTTGTTGTCAACAATGCCCGGGTAATTCCGGCGCGCTTGTTCGGACGCCGGCGTGGCGATAAGAGCGAGCCAGCCGGGAAGCAGGCGCGCGAGCGCGGCGAATATCTCAGCTCGGTGATCGAGGTTCTGCTCACGCGGAACATCGAAGGCGATTTGTGGGAAGCGCTAGTGCGGCCCGGACGAAAAGTTCGCGTCGGCGAACACATTTTATTTGGCGAAGGTGAACTCGAAGCGGAAGTAACCGCGAGAGGCGAGCTTGGTCTGCGTCAACTGAAATTCAGTTCCCCGCAAAATGATCCGGCAAACACGGTGCAACAAATCATCGAACGCCTGGGCCACGTACCTCTGCCGCCCTACATTCGTCGGACCGATGAAGCCGCAGACCGCCTGCGCTACCAAACTGTTTTCGCGCGACGCGGCAGCGCTGTGGCGGCTCCAACCGCCGGGCTGCATTTCACAGATTCAATTCTCGAAAAGCTGCGCGCTCGCGGTGTGAAAATTTGCGAAGTAACATTGAACGTCGGCCTCGGAACATTTCAGCCAATTCGTGAAGAAGAAATCGAGCGTCATGTGGTTCACACCGAGTCCTACGAAATTTCCGAAGAAACTGTGAACAAGATTTTGGCCGCGAAAAAAGCCGGCCGCCCAGTGCTCGCCGTCGGCACAACCGTTGTGCGCGCAATCGAGGACGCGGCGCGAAAAGCTAATTCCTCAAATGCAAACACGTTACTTTGTGCCGGTACCGCGGAAGCAGACATTTTCATTTATCCAGGATACAAATTTCGCGTCGTCGACCAAATCCTGACGAACTTCCATCTTCCGCGTTCCACTCTGCTGGCAATGATCGCCGCATTCGCCGGACTCGATTTAACGTTGCGCGCATACCGTCACGCAATCGCGGCGAACTATCGCTTCTACAGTTACGGCGATTGCATGTTGATTCGCTGAAACAGAAAAAAATTGCGAGCCGAAGCGGGAGGTGTCAGACCCGCTTCAGCTCGCAATTAATCAGGAATTGATTTGGTGCGAAGCGCTCACAAGCGCAACTAAATTACATTCCGCTGATGACGAACGCACGCTTCTCGCCGGCAAACCGGATTTCCTGAATTTGTCCGTTCGAGTCGGTGACCACGGTATCGGTGTCGTATTTCTTATCGCGCGGTTCCCAACGTCCGGTAGCCTCCGCCACGACATGATTTCCCTTCACCACCGCCAATTTCGTGTCATCCACCTTGAACGTAAAGACGTCATTCTTCAGTTCTTTACCGGCAATTTTGTCGACACCGTCAATGGTGATGACTCTGGTTTCGGGTTTTGCGAATGCCGGCATTACCAGCACCGCGAGCGCCGCAACTGCAATTAAGGACTTCAATCCATTTTTTCGCATGTCATTACTCTCCTTACGATTTTTGGGAACGTGACTTCTAACATTCAGTGCGAGCGAAAGAAAAGTTGACAGGCCTGTGGGTCGGCGATAGTCTCGCCGAGACACACTGACCTACTGAGCCCAAAACCGGTGAAGTCATTGTGCACAGGCCTCGCGGTTACCGCCGCGGGGCCTTTTTCGTCACCGGAACTCGTTCTTCGCCAGCTATATCTGAGCGTCGGCAGTATCGCCTGTAAATCCGCTCTTTAAGTTAGACGGGCGCGACGTGAAATATGTTTCGCTGGGAAAAAATAAATTATCTCGGTGTAAAACAGATGCTTCGGTGCCGGTGATGGAAGCGGAGCGTGAACTGCCTCCGCTTCCAACGCCGGAAAACTGGTTCGACGGGTCGAAATGTGATGCAAATTTAACTTAATTATATCTAGCCAATTACAAATGCGCGCTTCTCACCCGAAAAGCGGACTTCGAGTATCTGCCCATTAGCGCCGCTGACCACAGTGTTTCCTTCGTAGGTTCGATCGCGCGGTTCCCACTTGCCTGTAACTTCCGCAACAACCTTGTGGTGCAGTTCAACGACCAGCTTCGTGTCATTCACGGTAAATGTATAGTCGTCGTGATTCAGTTGTTTGCCGGCAATTTTCTGATCGGCCGCCATCGTGATGACTCGCGACACGGGCTTCGCAAAAGCCGGAGATACAATGATTGCTAACGCCAACACCGCTGCTACGGACTTCCAACTATTTTTTCGCATAGCTCTGCCCTCCTCTTGGAATTGGGACGTGACCTTGCCACAACACTTTGCGGGCGAAAGAAAAGTTGACAGGCCTGCGGCACGGCGCGTAGTCTCGCCGTGAGACACAGACCTCCTGAGCGCACAGCCGGTGAAGTCCTTGTCTCGTGGCCCCGCGGTCGCCGCCGCGGGGCTTTTTTCTTCACCGGATCTTGTTTTCGTCAACTGGAACAGGACTAAAGAATCTTCGCCGAAATTCCTGTCCTACATGTAAGACGAAAAGTTTCGGGAAATGTTCCGTCGCGCGAGTATTAATTTACTGTCATTTACGTGAACCTGAATGATCTGAATCGTTTTGGCGCTCGCGGCGCTTCGTCTATAATCAACCGACCCTGGGGACACTGATTGCGCTTTCTGATTCTGAGTGACATCCACGCAAATGTAACCGCGCTGCAGGCGGCGATTGCCGCCGTCGAAGGCCGCTGGGATCGCGCGCTTTGTTTGGGCGATGTCGTCGGATACGGGCCCGATCCAAACGAAGCAATGGACCTTGTGCGGACGCTAAATCCCATAATGATTCGCGGAAATCACGACAAGGCCGCTTGTGGGATAACCGATGCGTCGGATTTCAATCCTGTGGCGCGCGTCGCGGCGGAATGGACAACTGCACAATTGCGGCCTGAAAATTTGCAACTTCTGCGTGACTTGCCGATGGGCCCGGTGGTCGTCAGCGACGTGACGATCGTGCACGGCGCAGTTGCCGACGAAGACGAATATGTTTTTGCGCCGGCGCTGGCACTGGACGGTCTGATGAATTCGCCTTCAGCTATCACGTTCTTCGGCCACACTCATTTTCAGGGCGGCTTTTCCTATCGTGGCACGCAACTCGAATTGATCCAGATGAAGCCGCCGCCGGGCGCAAATTTTTCCGCGCTGCAATTGGAAGAAGGCACGCGTTACCTGCTGAATCCCGGCTCCATCGGCCAGCCGCGCGACGGCGATCCACGCGCCGGATTTGCCATCGCCGATATGGGCCATCACGTGACAGAATTCTGGCGCGTGCCATATGATATTCCCGCCGTGCAGGCGCGCATGCGTGAAGCGAAATTACCGGAAGTGCTGGTGCAGCGATTGACGTTCGGCCGCTGACGATCGGAAAAGTTTGCGCGATGCAAGAAATCGTTTCGATTTTAGGAATGATGTAATGAGTGGAATTCAAGAAGAGCCACAACTCGGCCAAAAAGAAACCGGGCATCAATTCGGCTATGCGCTGCTTGCCGGCCTGATCATTGTGCTGATCATCACCGGTGGCGCATATTTTTGGATTGAGAAAACCAGCGACAAGCCCGCTGCTGTGGCGGCTCCGCTTCCCATGGGCGCGGACGAGCAAGCCTACGCTCAACAAATCGACTTCGGGAGTTTTGAACTGAGCCGCACGACAAATTTTCTGAACCAGCACGTCACGATTGTCGCCGGCGTCGTTTCCAATAACGGCCCGCGCACTGTGCTCGAAATGGAAGTGTCCATGGAATTTCACGATCTTTCGCAAAACGTAATTCTCCGCGAAAAGCAAAGAATGTTTGGATCGAAGGAACGCCCGCTGCAATCGCTCGAGAAACGCGCCTTCCAACTTAATTTTGAAACGATTCCCGACGGATGGAATCAAGTTCCGCCGACATTCACCATCACCGGTTTGCGCCTGCAGTAGCTCGGAACTTAGCTCGCACATTTTCCGCACAATGCAATATGGCTGAAATGCCTGAAATAGTTGACGCGTCTGAAATCGAACAGTCGCTCGCCGCCCTGGTAGC
>DASYNR010000284.1:0-10564 GCA_036008485.1 Candidatus Acidiferrales bacterium
GGCATTGGATGCAAGCACCTCAAGGAAGTGTCGCCTGCGAATCAGGTTCTAACACTATAATATGACGCTGCCATACTCGCGCGTCAGGGGAGACGCAGTAACGAAACAGACACGCCGATTGTGCGCGATTGGAGGCGGGCGGGTCATAGACCCGCCCCTACGGCTCGATTGCGCGTGCGGTGGAAGTGTAACGCGATTTGCGCGGCGGGAATCTTAACGTGTTGTGACTGGAACGGTTGCGGCTGCGCGGCGGTTGAGATTAGCAACGGCGAAGCGAAGTGGTTTTAGGAGACAGAGCACCGCAGAATGTTTTTTCTCTACAGCTTGCTTATCGCTATCGGCGTGTTTCTTGCGTCGCCCTATTTTCTTTTCCGCGGGCTGCAAACCGGGAAATATTTTGGGACGCTGGGCGAACGATTCGGTGGGCTGCCTCCCGAAGTGAAAGCGCTTCCTGCCGGATGCATCTGGATTCACGCTGTGTCTGTAGGCGAAGCTGTGGCGGCGCTGCCACTGGCGCGTCAACTAAAAGAAAAATTTCCCACGCGCCCGTTGGTAATTTCAACGACGACTGAAACCGGACAGAAATTAGTGGAAGAGAGATTCGATTTCGCTGACGCAATCTTTTATTTTCCGTTCGACTGGGCATGGATTGTGCGCCGAGTTTTGCGCGTGGTGCGGCCTGCATGCGTGCTGATAGTGGAAACCGAAATTTGGCCGAATTTTATGCGGCAGGCGAATCGTGCGGGCGTGCCAATTATTTTTGTGAATGGGCGTATTTCGCAGAAGTCTTTTCGCCGGCATGAGCGCGCACTGCGCTGGTTTCCGTTCTTCGTGGGGCGCTTTTACAAGCGGGTGCTGAACTATGCGGCGCTTTTCCTTATGCAGAGTGAGGCGGACGCGGAGCGCATTCGGAAAATGGGCGCGGATTCCGATCGCGTGATTGTTACTGGGAATTTGAAATACGATTCGCCGCTGCCGGAAGAAACTCCATTTGTGAAGTGGCTGGGAAAAACAGTTGACGCTGAAAAACGGCGGCCGCTGATTGTTGCGGGCAGCGTGACTTCCGGCGAAGAATCATTGGTGCTGATTGCATTTGGAGTTTTGCAGGGGCAGATGCGCAACGCGCTGCTAGTTCTTGCGCCGCGAAAACCTGATCGGTTCGATCCGGCCGCGCAGGATATTGTCGAGTCTTTGCGTAAATATGTGCGACGGACCGAAATTGACTTGAATTCGCCGACCATAACGGACGGCGTCCCCACTTTTCCTAGCGATGTTAGCGTGTTGCTGCTCGATAGCATTGGCGAGCTTGCTGCGATTTATGGATTGGCCGATGCGGTCTACGTCGGCGGTTCGATGGTCGAAGCCGGGGGACACAACATTTTGGAACCGGCGGGATTTGGAAAGCCTCCGCTATTTGGCGTGCACATGGAGAATTTTCAAGAGTTGGCGAATACGTTTTTGGCGCGCGGAGCGGCGCGTCAGGTGACAAATCCCGAAGATTTGGGCGTTGCCTGGATCGAACTCTTGGAAGATTCTGCCCGGCGCAAGAAAATGGGTGATGCTGCGCGGGCGGTGGTAGAAGAGAATCGCGGCGCAACTGAGCGGACGATTGAACACATCACGGATGTGATGCGCGATGCGTCGGAAGCGACGACGGCTCCGGCCTCCGATGTCGCGCAGGTTACCCGCGGGAGCAGCGCGTGAAAATTCCGCGCGCGGTGCAAGTATTGCTTTGGCCTGCGTCGCTTGTTTGGCAGGCGATTGTGCGGACGCGGGCGGCGGCATATCGCACGGGATTTTTCCGGTCGAAACGATTGCCCGGAACTGTAATCAGCGTTGGAAATTTGACGGCCGGCGGAACCGGAAAAACCCCGCTGGTGTTGTGGCTTGCCGAACGATTGCACGCGGAAGGGAAGCGCGCGGCGGTGCTTACTCGCGGATACCGCGGAATTCCGGCCGGTCCGGGCGGCGTTCCGCAAAGCGACGAAGTGGCGATCTATCGGACGCGATTGCAAGGTGTGGCCGAGTCGGGAGTTGGCGCGAATCGTTTTGCGAGCGGAAAAATTCTCTCGCGCCACGGAATCGAATGGTTCGTGCTGGACGACGGATTTCAGCACATGCAACTCGCGCGCGATGTCGATATTGTTTTGCTGGACGCGACGGATCCGTTCGCCGAGGGCTGGATGATTCCGGCGGGGCTGCTGCGCGAGCCGAGATCGGCGCTGGCACGCGCGGACATTATTATTGTTACGCGCAGTCCGAAAACGCCCGCGATTGAAACGATCGTTCAGCGAATTACTCACGTGCCGATATTTCACGCGATTACAGAACTGCTGGATGTTGTGAAAATTCCGAGCAAGCCCGCGGAGCCAACCGAAGTTCTTACTGACTGGCGCACGAAAAAGGCGTTTGCGTTTTGTGGCATCGGGAACCCGCAGGCATTTTTTGATGATCTGAGCAGGTGGGGAGGAAGTGTCTGCGGACATTCCGACTTTCCGGACCATCATACGTACGCCCAGCGGGACATTGAAAAACTTGAAGCGCGCGCCCGAGATTCCGGAGCGGAGATCATGCTCTGCACGGAAAAAGATATTTTCAACCTGAGAAATATTGAGATGCCAGGATTGCCAGTTTATTGCGCCCGCATTTCCATGGAAATCAGCGAGCCGGATAAACTTTGGCGGGCGATTTCGGAGACGGCTGAGCGTCACCGGAAGGCGACGAATGACTGACCTGCCTGCGGTATGATAGTTTTCGATTCGCTCGCAGAAGTTAGTTTAATTTGAGGGACAAATTGACGGCAGATCTGACGCGGCTGGAAGAACTGGTCGAAAGTTTCACGAAACAAACGGTGGTTGTTCTCGCGGACTTTGTGGCGGACCGTTTTGTGTCGGGCGAAATTTCGCGAGTGTCTCGCGAGGCTCCGGTTTTAATTTTGCGGCATCGCGAAACCGAATTGTTGCCGGGTGGCGGAGCGAATGCGACAAATAATCTTGTCGACCTGGGCGCGAAAGTGTTTCCGGTGGCGGCGATTGGCGATGACGATGCTGGCCGCGCGCTGGTGGATTATTTTCAGAAGAAAAATGTGGACGTCAGCGGGCTGGTTCGCGCGAAGGGGTGGAATACTCCAGTGAAAACGCGCTACCTGGCGGGTTGGACGCATACCACGCGGCAACAAGTCTTGCGCGTGGATCGGGAACCTCGGGCGCCGTTGAGTGCGACGGTGCAGCAGACATTGTTGAAGAAGGCGGCGCAGAAAATAAAACGAGCTGGCGTGTTATTGGCTTCGGATTATGGATTTGGTTCGGTGACGCCGGCGTCCGTTAAATTTCTTCGCCGTAGCGGCGGAACGAAATTAAAGATCACGCTGGATTCGCGTTACTGTCTTGGCGATTATCGCAGCGCGGGAATTACCGCGGCGACGCCGAATGAGTCGGAACTTGAATCGATGCACCACACGCGGATTGGCAATGGCTCGACCAGCGTTGAAAAGCTTGGGCAGCTGACTTTGAAATCACTGCATCTGGAAGCACTTGTAGTGACGCGCGGAAAAGACGGGATGGTAGTTTTCGAGCGCAATGAGAAGCCGAAACAAATTCCTGTTTACGGAAGTGATGAAGCGGCGGATGTGACCGGCGCGGGCGACACCGTGATTGCCGTTTTCACTTTGGCGCTGGCTGCGGGCGCGACATTTTCCGAAGCTGCGGAGCTGGCAAATTATGCGGCTGGAATTGTGGTGATGAAACGCGGCACGGCTACTGTTCGGCGCGAAGAATTGTTGGCGGCGCTTCGGAATGAAGCGACTGGCGAGAACCGCGCGATTTGAAACCCTGATGAAACTGCGAAAAAAACTTTTTGCGCGGAATGAGCTGGTAGATAAGCTGGCGGAGCATCGCGCAAAGGGCGAGAAGATCGTTCTGGCGAACGGATGCTTTGATATTTTGCATGTTGGGCATACGCGATATTTGAATGGCGCTCGCGCTGAAGGCGATGTGCTGGTCGTCGCGATTAATTCGGATGATGGCGTTCGGAAATTAAAAGGCGCGGGGCGTCCGGTTCTTCCTGAAGGTGAGCGCGCGGAACTTGTGGCTGGACTGGAATCCGTGGACTACGTAATTATTTTCGACGAGCCGAATGTTGAGCCGCTTTTGGAGGCGCTGCGCCCGAACGTTCACGCGAAGGGAACTGACTACACCGCGGAAACGGTTCCGGAACGTGGAGTGGCCGAGCGATTAGGAATTCGCGTGGCGATTGCCGGCGACGCGAAGAATCATTCGACGCGTGATTTGCTGGCGCAACTTGCGGGAAATAAATCCGCCGGAAATAAAAATGGCTGACGAACGATTCCTGATTGTGCGGCTCAGTTCGCTCGGCGATATCATTTTCACTTTGCCGATGCTGGCCGCTCTGCGCGATACATTCTGCCGTTCGCATATCGCGTGGGTGGTGAACGCGCGATGGAAGCCGCTGCTGGAAGGAAATCCCGATTTGAATGATGTGATTACTTTGCCCGATAGTTCTATTCGGGCATTTTTCGCATGCGGAAAACATTTGCGCGAAAACAATTACACATGCGTGCTTGATGTGCAGGGACTTTACAAATCCGCGATGCTTGCGAAACTGACGCACGTGAAGCAGCGGATCGGATATTCGTTTTCGTATGCGCGTGAAGGTGCTGCGTCATTATTTTATTCGCAGCGTGTGAAGCCTACTGCGAAACACATGGTGGATATGAATCTGGAATTGGCAGCGGCGGCCGGGGCGAAGATCAGCGCAGCGCGATTTCCGTTGATGATTTCGAGCGACGCGCAGAGCACTGTTAGCGAATTTCTGACATCGATGAAAATTTCGCGGTACGCGGTGCTGAGTCCGGGCGGAGGATGGCTTTCTAAATTGTGGCCACCAGATCGATTCGGCGAACTTGCACTGAGAATTTGGGAGATGTACGGGCTGCGCATCATTGTGAACTGCGGGCCGGGCGAAGCGCAGATGGCGGAAATTGTTGTGGCGAACGCAACATCTGCGATGCCGATTATTGTGCAGTACGGAATTCCGGAGACCATGGCGCTGCTTCGGGGCGCGGAAATAGTTGTCGCGGCCGATTCCGGGCCGCTGCATCTGGCGAATGCGCTTGGCGCACCGGTGGTCGGACTCTTCGGGCCGACAAGTCCGGATCGCAACGGGCCATACGGCGGCCGCGATATTGTTGTGCGAAATTTGGATGATGCTGACACAACTTACAAACGCGAGAATTCCTATTCAGAAGAAATGCTTTCGATTACGGTTGAACAGGTGATGGAAGCGGTGGGAGAAAGACTGGCGAAGCGCGCTCTTGAGCGCGGAAATCAGAAATCGAGCTGGCAATTCGCAGGACATTCAGCGGCGACAGTTCAACATACCGATTCATTTTTGAGCGACGCATTTGGAAAACCGGCGGGCTCTGGTAGATGACCGAGCCGCGAAGTTTCTGGGTGCGTTGGCGAGTTGCCGCGGGATATTTGCTGGCGGTGCTCGGATTTTATTTCGCGCGGCCCACTTATAAATCACTCATTGAAGGTGCGTGCATCGCGCTGGTCGGATTGGTGATTCGCGCTGCTGCGGCGGGAATTGTGCGCAAGGGGCAGCAACTTGCGACGTCTGGAATTTATGCGTGGACGCGGAATCCACTTTATTTTGGGAGCACGATACTTGCGGCCGGATTTGTGGTGGGCGCAAATTCGTGGATCGTTGCCGCAATCGTCGCCGGATATATTCTGATGTTTTATCCTGCAGTTGTGCGTCGGGAGGATCGCGATTTACGGGAACGATTTGGGGCGGAATTTGCGGCGTATGGGGCGCGAGTTTCGGGATTTTTTCCGTGGCCAACGAGACAGCCGCCGGGCGCGCCGAAGTTTTCGTGGGGGCAATACGTTCGGAATCACGAATACCGCGCGGCGGTTGGGACGTTGGTGGCGATGGGAGTGCTGGCGCTGCGGATGTGGTTGATGATTCGATTTGGCCGCTGAGATTGCTTCGGGTTGACCAATATACCTGTATATGTATAATAGTATAAGCACCGGAGGTTTGAAGCCGGTCCGGTGGGTCGGATCGTCGCTAAAGGACTTGCGATCGTTTCCCGCCGAAGTGCAGAGAGATGTGGGATACGCTATTTATGCCGCACAGAAGGGCGAGCGCGATCCTTCCGCGAAGCCGATGAAGGGATTTGGTGGCGCGAGCGTTCTCGAAATCGTCGCGCCGTTTGACGGCGACACGTTCAGAGCAATTTACACTGTCCGTCTGCGGGGTGTGATTTACGTGCTCCACGCTTCTCAAAAGAACTCCAAGGCTGGCAGCGCGACACCGAAGAGAGAAATCGAAATGATTCAACGGCGACTGACGATTGCCGAGCGCGATCACGAAGAAAGGCGCGATGCAGATGACCGCGAAAAGAAAGGCAGCTAGAAACGGCGTTATTCGGAGCAGCGGAAACGTATTTGCGGACCTCGGTCTGCCGAATGCGGATCAGGAACTCTTGAAGGCGCGTTTGACTTTTCAAATCTACAGCATCATCAACGAGCGAGGTCTGACCCAAGCTGAGGCCGGAAAGATTCTTGGAATTCCGCAGCCGCACGTGTCGGCATTGGTCCGCAACCGTTCTGGAAACTTTTCAGTTGGCCGGTTGATAGATTTCCTTACCGCTCTTGGGCAAGACGTCGAAATAACTGTAACGCCGACGCGCAGAGATCGCGGGCAGATGTCAGTTGTAGTAGCTGAAATGTGACCTGGCGATTCGCGCGGTGCTAGCGGCGTTTTTTCGGAACGGACAGCTCAGAGTGTACGCTGGATGAGGGGCAAATATGGCTCAACCAAATAAACCCGGAGATGGGGAACCATTCGTAGCTATTTTCGAAACGGAGACGCCTGAAGAAGCTACCGTTTTGCGCGGATTGTTGCAGAGCGGCGGAATTGATTCGCCATCGCCTACATTTTCGGATCCGTTTCCTCTTCCTACGCATTCGGAAATTACACATGGTACGGAAATTCTGGTGCGGATTTCTCAAGTGGAAGCCGCGCGGGAAATTCTTGCCAGTTACGGCGAGAAAGATCCATCCGCTTAGCGAAGTAGCGAGCTGTATAGCCGATCGATCAATCGCGGTTTCGATTGCGCGAATGTCACCACACGTTCTGAATTCCCATCCGTTGTTAATGTGATTGCGCCATCGTGGTCGGTTCGGAAAATTTGCGCGCCCGACGCGCGAAGCCGCTCGAGAGTGGATTCCGTTGGATGATTGAACGGATTATTTTCTCCGACGGAAATTGCCGCGTAGACCGGGCGCACATCTGCAAGGAATGGCTGCGTGGACGATGTGGAACTTCCGTGATGCGGCACTTTTAGAAATCCGGACTGGATGAGAAGTTGTTCGTCGACGAGCGCGCGCTCGACGGGCTTCTCGATATCGCCAGCCAGGAAAAGTGATTGAGTCCCGTATTCGACGCGCAGAACAAGTGAATCGTCGTTGGTGGCGCTTCGCACTTCGGAGTCTGTGTTTGGCCAGAGCACGGTGCCGTGAACTGCGCCCCAAGAAAATGTGTTCCCCGTTTCCAGATGAATAATTTTTGTGCCGCG
The DNA here is from genome assembly GCA_036008485.1 of Candidatus Acidiferrales bacterium. Taxonomy (GTDB): domain Bacteria; phylum Acidobacteriota; class Terriglobia; order Acidiferrales; family UBA7541; genus DASTCZ01. Next base: position 7,607 of record DASYNR010000284.1, read on the forward strand.
TTCGCGCGCTACTTGCAGCAGTCGCTGATAGTTTGACGAGGCGACATCGTGGCCGACCCACAACTCCGCGACGCGGAAATTTTGTAGCACAGCAAATAATCCTTCCAGATGATCTTCGTGCGCGTGCGTGAGTGCGACGGCGTCAAGCCGCTTCAGACCGCGTGACCACAAATAACGCGAGACAACTTCTTCGCCGACATCGAAACGCGTCCGCACGCCGCGAATTTTAATTGGGCCGGTGCCTCCGCCTCCGTCAATGAGCATGGCATGGCCGTCGGGCGTGGCGAGGAAAAGAGAATCGCCCTGGCCGACGTCGAGGACGGTGAGTTCGAGTTGATCGCGAAGAGTTTGCGATGGAAACGGATGAATCGCGATGAGGATTACGCAAACCGCGAGTACCGCCGACGTTGACCACCGCAGCGTTCGTATTCGCATGAGGGCGCCGATGGCGAGAAGCAGTAGGGCCGCTGAAAAAAGCAGCTCCAGCCAGAGTGGAAAGCTTGGAACGCGAAAGTCTCCGAGGTGAGTAGCCGCAAACCAGTGAATAATCTTGATTAGCAGAAATACCGCACCGCTTGCGAAACGGGCGAGCAATCGCCCGGCGGATTGAGAAACAAAACTTACACAGACTGCTGCAAATCCGAAAGGGACAATGACCGCCGTCAACAGCACGGCCGGAATATTCGCGAGCAGTCCGACGATTGGCATGCGATGAAATCCTTCGACGAGCAGCGGCGTGAGTCCAAGTTGGATTGAAGTGGAGATAACGCACGATTCAAAAATAATGACGCCCAGGACAAGCGGCGCAGTTGTGACTTTCGGCGCGATTCGGCGCAGCCACTCCGGTAAGCGATTCGCAAACGCGGAGGAAAATGCACGCAGGTCGAGGCGGAGTTGCACGAGGCGTGGCACAAAATTTCTATCGCGAGTCTCATCATTAATCCGGTAGAGAGCATGGCGCAACGGTTCGATGGAATGGTCGAGTAACGGCAGCGCGATCCCGCCGATTGCACCCATCGCCAAAAATGTGAATTGGAAACTGGGATCAATGATTTCGCTTGGACGAATTAACAAGATGAGGAACGCTACCAATGACGCGGTCTGAAGAGTGTTGAGGCGTCTAAAGAAAGCACGCGCTAATAAATAAATCGCCGCCATCAAAGTAGCGCGAAGAATTGGGGGCCGATCTTGCACGATGGCTAAATACGCGAGCAGCACGCAAAGGGAAGCGGCGGAAGATGCCATGCGGCTCATCCGCAGGCGCGTGCAGATCCAAACAACAAAAGCGGCGAGTGCCGCGACATGAAGTCCGGCGATGACTAAAACGTGATACGAGGAAGTTTTTGTGAACGCGTCAGAGACTTCGTTATCAATAAAGTTGCGGTCGCCGAGAAGCATCGCGCGAAGGACTGCGGCCTGTTGGGGAGCGCCGGCGAATAGAGTGTCCACACGTGTTAGGAGTATGGCGCGCAATCGCGCGAGGCGATGACGCACAGTCGGTGGCGGGCCGGGAATTTGATTTACGAGTTCCAAGCTGCGGAGTGATGCCGTTAGTTGAATATTTTGCCGTGCAAGTTCTGCGCGCGTGTCGAAGGCGCCGGGGTCTTTGAAATTGCGCGGTAGGTGAGCCTGCGCGATTAGTTCGACGCTATCGCCGGCGCGCATCGTCGTGGCGCGCGTGACTTCTTCGCCGAAGTAAGTGGCGCGAAGGCCGCCAGATACGTTTTTCTGTTCGCCGGAGACTTGCACCGATTCCAAATCGACGTCGAAGCGCGTCCCCCACGGAAGTATTTCCGGATTTTCGCGCAGGATGCCGCGCCAACGCATTGGAAAATTGGAATCAATTACTTTTGATTCAATTAGTTGCGAGGCGAGATTCGTTGGGCGGGAATGCTGTTGGACGATGAGGGCGAGGGAGCCAAGCGCGGCCCATCCGACAAGCGCGACGACGAATGACGGTATATCGAAATGATAGCGCCAGAGCGCGAACGCAATCAGAAATATCGCCACGGCGCAGAGAATGGCGGAGCGCCCCGACGCGGGGTGCAGTGCGGCAATTATGATTCCTATGCAGAAAGCGGGCAGGATACAAAGCCCGGGGATCTTCATTCAATGCGCTGGAGCTTTACGAGCGCTTCGATATGATACGTCTGCGGGAAGATATCGTACAGAGTTATATTACTGATTTCATAGCGAGTGCTGGGCGCGGTCGCGCCGGTGAATGCGGCGAGATCGCGCGCAAGAGTTGCGGGATCGCAGGACAAATATGTGATGTTCGACGGCCCCAAATCGCGCAGCCGCTGGATTGCGGGCGGCGTGAGTCCGGCGCGCGGAGGATCGAGCACGACGAGATCGGCCGGTTCTTTGTGGCGCGCGAGAAATGATTCTGCGTCAACGTGGCGTCCGCGAGCGGTTGGATGATTTTTTAGGTTTGCTTCCAAATCGCGGGCGGTGGCGATGTTACCTTCGACGGCGATGACGCGATCATATCGAGCGGCAAGTGGAATGGAGAATAATCCCACGCCTGCAAATAAATCCAGTGCAAGGCCGCGCTTGCTTTCACCATCGCTGGGATCGCCGACAACTGCGCGGACTAGATCGTCCACGACAAAACGGTTGACCTGGAAAAAGGAAAGATGGCCGACGCGAAAACTGTGTCCGGCGGCTTCGTAATGAAGATAGCCGGGGCCGAGGAGCTGATAGTCGTCCGTTTTTTCGTCATGGAAGAGAATCGATTCGACGTTTGAAACAATTTCGCGGAAGCGCGCGGCGAGAGTTGAGACGGTTTGCCCGGTTTGCGCGAGGCTGACGTTGAGCAGAACTTTTTCGCCGGACGAATCGCAGAAACATTCGATACCGGTGATGTTTCCGGGAAGGCGGCCTTCGGCAAAAGCGGCAGAAAGCGCGGCGAGAGTTGATTCAAGTTTTGGGGCGAGAATCGGGCAGACGTCAGTTGGA
>DASYNR010000285.1:0-7101 GCA_036008485.1 Candidatus Acidiferrales bacterium
GGGCCGAATCGCATGCGGCGCTTGAAGAAATTGACGCTAGTGAATAAGGCCGACGCGCGAAACGTGAAGCGTCTGATTCCGTACGCGTAACAATTTTTCACGCCGTAAGAATTTGTAAATTTTGGTTCGACGAAGTTGTAACTGTGCCAGGCAGCGCGTTATCCGCCCACGGCGGGCCTGCCGGCCAGCGAGGCTGCACCGTTCAAATTTGTTTTGTGTGAACGCGGAGCGGCTTCAAGCGCGAGTAGTCCGCAGGATTGGACGCAGCGCATTCTAAACACGCCGTGGAGAGCATTTTCTGCATTCGGTTTTGCGTAATTCTTTACGCAGTCGTGTGCCGTCGTGCATCTCCCGCAGGAGCTAATACCATGGCAAGAGTAAAACGAGGAACTAAACGCCGTGCGCGCAGGAAGAAGTACCTAAAGCGCACAAAGGGATTTTTCCTAACAAAGAGCAAGCTGTACCAATCAGCGCAGGAAGCGGTGAATCGTGCGGAGCGCTTTTCATTCCGGGATCGCCGCAACAAGAAGCGCCAGTTCCGCCGCTTGTGGATTCAGCGCGTCGGAGCCGCTACGCGAAATGCGGGAATGTCCTACAGTCAATTTATCGCCGGACTGAAAGCCGCGGCCATCACCATCGACCGCAAAGTTATGGCGGACATGGCGGTGAAGGACGCGAGCGGATTCACGCAATTGGTGGCGCAGGCGAAGGCCGCGTTGGCTGCTGCAAAGCCTGAGCCGAAGAAAGCGTAAATTTTCAGCGGGAATTTGTTCGTTAAGGAACGGCGGCGGTTCGTCTGATAGGAACCAGCACGAACCGCCGAATTCTCCAATCCGCAGTAACTTCTGGGAACTTTCTTGCACATGTGGGAATCCTCGTGATGCGCCGTTTTGGGATTGTATCGGTGCGAAGCCGTGGTTTCATGACTTGAATTCAGTGAGTTACGAGCGGCTCAGAGTCGCCGTCCCTTCGGGCGCCAACTGGAATCGTAATTGCTGCGAGAGTGTGGGGGTTCCTTCGGCTGAACAGCGTCCTTGCCTCGTCCAACAAGGATCACGCGGGAAGAACGATTCCGTTATTTGGGGATTTCAACAAAATAGAAAGTCCGGAGGGACTCTTGCGTAAACTGTATTCTTCTCGCTTTGCAAAAATGATTCTTGTCCTGGCAGTCGTGCTCGTAGGCCCTGGCCTGTTGGCGGCTTCGGCGGATAGCTTTAACTTCAACGGTACTTTTCCGAACCCACCAGGAGATCCGGGCGGCTCACCGCTTACACTCAGCGGCGCGGTGAATATTAATACTGGTCTATCCAGCAACTGGATAACGGGCGGCACGCTGAATGTTGGCACTGATGCATTCACGTTCAATGGCACTCAGTTCGCGTTTGGGAGTGAGTATCTCGCACAATTTACGGACGCAAGCGGAGACACGTTGGACATATGGTTTCCGGTAAGCAGCTTGAGCGGTTACGCGGGCGGAGGCCTCTGTATCGCCGTGAACGGCCAACCATCGAATTGCAATTTCCCGACGGTCGTCGGCAACGGCAGCGGCGGGACGGTATATCTGTCGGCGGGTTCGGATACGTCTTCGTCCGTTCCTGAACCATCCTCGCTGATTTTGCTTACGGGCGGGTTGATTGGTTTGGGATTGCTGGGCCGCAAGATGCATTTTGGGTCTAGCCGAGCGTAGTTGCTGACAACATTTTGACAGTGAAAGATTCGGCCGGGGATGACTTCCCGGCCGTTTTTTTTCGGAGTGACTTCACGCTACTCGTAGCGCAAAGCCACCAGCGGACTTACTTTCGTTGCGCGGCGCGCGGGAATCCAGCACGCAGCGAGCGCGGCGGCGAATAAAACAAGCGCGCCGGTTGCGAATGTAAATGGGTCGGTGGCCTTCACTTCAAAAAGCATGGTGGTCAGCAGACGCGTGAGCGCATAGCCGGCGCCCAATCCGATTACAACTCCGAACACCGCAAGTTTTACGCCCTGCAATAAAATCATGCGCAGAACATTTCCGGGAACAGCACCGAGCGCGAGGCGGATTCCGATTTCATGCGTGCGCTGGCCAACTGCGTAGGCCATCACGCCGTAAATTCCGATCGCAGACAGCAGCAGAGCCAGCGTCGCAAAACCGACCAGCATTGCCATGTTGAATCGCTGCGGAGCGACTTCCGACGCCAGCGTATCGTCCAATTTTTCAATCGCGTAGACGGGCACGTTCTTATCCAGCGACGCAACAGCGGCGCGGACACCGGTCGCCAGTGACATTGGATCCGTTCCCGTGCGGATCGCGAGAGCCATGTCAGGGTACGGCGATTGCTCTGTTGAAATATACATTTCAGGAAGCGTTTCCGCGGCAATTCCCGTTTGACGAGTGTCTCCCACCACTCCGGCGATTGTTCGCATCGCGGCGCCCCCTGCCTGAACGCGGTGGCCAAGTGGACTTTCATTGGGGAAGAATTCTCGCGCAAATGTTTCATTGATGACGACCGTTTCTGGCGCGTTTGCGACATCAGTGTGATCCAGAAAACGTCCCGACTTCAGCGGAATTCTGAGCGCGGTGAAAGATTCCGGATTCACCATATCAACTGCCGCACTCCACTGGCCTCCCGGGGTCCTTTCGATCGGCGGACGGCCTTCCACCTGCACTGCCGCGGTGAACACCATTCCGCCGAGCGACAAAGCGGCGCCGGCACCCGCAGCTGTTACGCCCGGCAGAGCTTTCAGCCGCTCCATCAATTGCGAATAGAATGCGCGCTTCTGGTCTTCCTTCAGGTACGTGCTTGCCGGAAGCGAAATTCGCCCCGTCAACACTCCATGCGAATCAAATCCCTGTGGAATGGAAATCAACCGCACAAAACTTCGCGCAAGAAGTCCTGCGCCAATGAAAAGAACCAGCGCCATGGCAAGTTCGATGGTCACCAAAACTTGCTGCGGACGGACAGCTTTTTTCCCGGCGCTGCTTTGCGCGCCGCCCTGCTTCAAAGAATCATTCAGCGACACACGAAACGCGGAAAAAACCGGTGCGAGGCCGAACAGAATCCCTGAAAATAAAGAGACGGCAATGGTGAATAAAACTACACGGCCATCCAACTGCGTCACATCCAAATGAGGAATGCTTCGAGGGCCGAATCTGCGTACAAGTGCGACGAGCCAAACGCCAAGCGCCAGTCCCGCAGCGCCGCCGCAAAGTCCGATGATTGAGCTTTCCGTAAGCAATTGGCGCGCCAGCCGCCATCGGCCCGCTCCCATCGCTCCGCGAATCGCGATTTCTTTTTCGCGGGCGGCTGCGCGCGCGAGTTGCAAAGTTGCGACATTCACACATGCAATCAAAAGAACGAAGCCCACAGCGCCGAGCAAAAGAACTAGCGCTGTCCGCACGTTGCCGACCAGGCGGTCGTGAAGAGACATTAGCTGAATCTGCGCTCCAGCAAACATTTTCGCGAAGCCGCCGGGAAAAGCAGCATGGAATGGACGAGAGAATGTATCCACTTCCGCTGCGGCAGATTCCTGAGTAACCCCGGGTTTCAGCCGCGCGATGACGCGCACAAACATGATTGCTTTGCCGATTGAAATACCCTGATCAGCTACTGCCAATGGCACCAGAAATTCGCCTTTGCGGCCTTCGGGAAACTCAAATCCGCGCGGCAACACTCCGGCGACTGTGTAGAGGTTTCCATCGAGCGTGATCGAGCGTCCAACAACACCGGGATCGGCGGAAAAACGCCGGCGCCAGAGTCCATCGGTCATCAATGCAACGTGCGGAGCCCCCGGCTGGTCCTCGTCCGCCGAAATGTCGCGTCCGAGCTGAGGTGAAACGCCGAGAGTGCGCAGATAAGTGTATGTTGCGCGCACACCGGTGATGCGCTCTGCGTCTCCCACTCCGGTCAGTGTGAATTCGACGGCGTTCGAGTAGGCTGTGATTTCCTCAAATGATGTGCAGTGTTTGCGCCATGCGAAATAATCCACGTCGAATGCGAGACTTTGATTTTGCTTCGGTAGGTTATTCGTGATCCAAACCAGCGAAGCGGAATCACGATACGGCAGAGGACGCAGCAGCACGCTATTCACTACAGAAAAAATTGCGGAATTCGCGCCGATGCCAAGCGCGAGCGTGAGCACGACCACCGCGGTGATTCCGGGCGAATTTCGGAGCACGCGAAATGCATAACGAACGTCCTGCCAGAAGTCGGCCATAAAATTCCCCCCTTTGCGTTTGCGAAAGTTTTCCTCACGAATTGCGTCGCGCCAATCTTCGGGTATGGCGGCGTTTACAATTTCCGCTATGGGCTGATCCGCTTTGCGAATTTCCTGCGCCAGGGCGTTCCAATCGGAGATTTGCGCGCTGGCACGCGTCTCAGCTTCGGCGAGTGAAATTCCGCGCGCAACATTTTCTGAATACGCGTCCTCAAGCTGCTGGGCAATTTCTTCGACGATTTCCTGCTCGCGCGCTCCGCCCAGTTCAAGCGGAGGCAGGTGCTCGCGGACATATTGTTTCCAGTCAGGCATGGTTATGAACTTTCGGCGTTCATTCGTAACGCAAAGCGACCAATGGATCGACGCGGCTGGCGCGGCGCGCGGGTAACCAGCACGCCAACGCAGCGACGGCCGCGAACATCAGCGTGACGCTCACCAACGTGACCGGGTCGTACGCTTTCACTCCGAATAAAAATGACGCAAAAGAAACCAGCACGTGCGTCAACGCCAGCGCTCCGGCAATTCCCAGCGCCACGCCGCCACCGACCAGCAGCATTCCGCGGCCGATAATAAGGCGCAGGATATCACCGCGTTGCGCGCCAAGCGCGAGACGAATTCCAATTTCCTGAGTTTGTTGAGTGACGGTGTAGGACATCACTCCATAAAGCCCCATTGCGGCGAGCGCTGCCGCGAGGCCCGCGAACATTTCCAGCAGCACGGTGCGGAAACGCGGAAGCGCGATAGGGTCGCCCAAGATTTCATCGAGCGATCGGAATCCCGTTACGGGTTGTTGCGAATCCACTTGCTGCACCGCGTGGCGGACTTCTGTGGCAAGTCCAGCGCTTGGGCCATCGGTGCGCACAATAAAATTCGCATCGGTGCGCGGAAATTGCGCGAATGGCTCGTACACCTGCAATGAAGCGTCCTTTTCTCCTTGGCCATATTGCTTCACGCTGGCGACGACTCCGACAATTTCGCGGATGATTTTGTACCCGTGTCCAATGTGAACTTTCTCGCCGAGCGGATTGCGGCCGGGAAACATTGTGCGCGCAAAAACATCGTTGATGATGCACACCTTTGGCGCGGAAGCGTTGTCCGCCGGCGTGAATTCGCGTCCTGCAATTAACGGGATGCCGAGCGCGCGCATGTATCCTGGAGATATGCGGTACGAAAGCGCCGAAGGTTCATTGTCGCTGTCCGGATCATCGATGTGACCGACACCGTACATTTCGTCGTCGCCACCCGCGGGAAGAAGAGTCGTGAGCACGGCCGATGAAACTCCCGGCAGAGCGGAGAGACGTTGCTGAACCTGATTGTAAAATTCCGTCTGCTGCTGCGGCGTCGCGTATTGTTTGTCGGGAATACTTATACTAAATGCGAAACGTCCGGCGGTTTGAATGCCGGGATCAACATCGGAGAGCCGCGAAAAACTGCGCATCAATAATCCGGCGCCGGCGAGAAGTACAAACGCGAGCATCACTTCAGCCACAACAAGCAATTTGCGGAGTCCTGCACGCGCGCCGCTTCCCATTCGACCGCCTTCTTTCAGCGATTCAGCAAGCTCGCCGCGAACCATGGCAATCGCCGGCGCGCAACCAAATAACAATCCAGTGAGAAACGCGAGCGCGATGGTGAATAACAAGACGGTGCTATCCAGCGTGACGTATTGCGCGTGGGGAAGAAAATTTGCGGGCAATGTTGCGATAACCCGCGTGCTCCAGAATGCAATGAGCAGAGCGAACGCAGCGCCAATCAATGAAAGCAAAATACTTTCGGTCAGTAACTGCCTTACCAAGCGGCCACGGCTCGCACCCATCGTCAAGCGCACGGCGATTTCTCTTTGGCGAACGCTGGCGCGCGCGAGCAGCATGTTCGCGGAATTAGCGCAGGCAATCAGCAGCACGAATCCCACCGCGCCAAGCAACACGAAAAGCGCGGGACGAATTTCTCGCACGCCGCCAGCCTGCGACAGCGGCATGATCACCGTAGTCCATCCGGTGTTGGTCTGCGGATATTGTTTTTCAAGACGCGCGGCGATCGACGCCATTTCGGCTTGCGCTTGTGCGACGCTCACTCCACTGGCCAGACGCGCGATGTCGCCGAGGTAATGTCCTCCACGCCCGTTTTGAATTGTATCCGGAGTAAAAACCAGCGGCGTCCAGACTTGGGAAGCTATTGAAGGAAATTGAAATTGCGGACCCATCACGCCAATCACGGTGTATGCCTGCCCGTCGAGCGAAACAGGTCTTCCAAGCACGGCTCGATCCGCGGCAAATGCGCTGCGCCACAACGCATCACTGATTACGATTACGTGATCCTTGCCTGTCTGAAATTCATCTGAACTAAAAGTACGCCCCAGCTCGGGTTGCGCGTTCAAAACTTCAAAAAATCCTTCTGTGACCATCGGCCCCGACCAATGCTCCGGCGTGTCACCACTGGTGTACGAATATCCATTGGGTTCGTACGCGGCCATTTTTTCAATCAAGCGTGATTGCGCTCGCCAATCCAAAAAATTTGGCGGCGAGACGGAAAATGTCGGCCAGCCTTTCGCCGGATCACTTTCGTAGATGCGCACCAGTTGTTCGGGCTGGGGATATGGCAGCGGACGCAGCAGCACCGCGTTAATCACAGAGAAAATTGTGGCGTTTGCTCCGATGCCGAGTGCGAGCGTCAACACGACGATGGATGTGAAGCCGGGGCTTTTTCGCAACGTGCGAAATGCGTAGCGGATATCCTGAAGCAAATCAGCGAACATGTTTCCTCCCTGGCGCTTACGAAAATTTTCTTGGTGCATTGCTTCGCGCCAATCCTGCGGCACGCGAGCGGTAATTTCGGTTTTGATGGGTTGTTCGGCGCGTTGAATATCCCGCGCCAATAAATTCCAATCAGGAATCTGTGTGATGGCGT
>DASYNR010000286.1:0-4091 GCA_036008485.1 Candidatus Acidiferrales bacterium
ACCAAAAACCTGTACAAGCGGTGCTGGTACCGTTCCAGCAACGACACCATAGCCTGCGGATCGCCGCGATGCAGCCGTACCGCCTCGGTATCCACCGCCACCGGTTCCTCCCACGAAAGTGCCGCGATCCCTAGCATCACACTCTGTCATACGGATGAGCCCCTGCAAAGGATTCATCGGAAACATGTGGCTCAGGTCTTCAGACCTGCGGCTCCTCCGCGCCATAACTCCAGCATTGCCCCCATCATGCTAAACTCTCAATTCGCTCCACAATCCAAACATTGCCTTTCGCTCATCAAGGAGATTTCCCATGAATTACTACGGCCCCAAGGAACTAGCCGCAAGCAGTCGCGTTGTCCGCAAAAACACTCTCGTAATAGCCAATGAAATTCCTGCCGATAAATATGCTTTTCGCGCAGCGGAAAACACCCGCTCCGTCGGCGAATTGCTTTCCCACATCGCCTTGCTGCACAGTTTTCAATTTCAGATTCAGTCCGTGGAACGCCGCACTACCCTCGAAGGTTTTGATTTTCCCTCACTGTACCAGCGCCTGGCGGCTGAAGAAAAAGCTCCACGTACCAAGGAGCAAGTAATCGAGATGCTCAAATCATCCGGAGAAAAGTGGGCATCCTTCGTCGAAGGACTGACTGACAGTTTCCTCGGCGAACAAGTTGCTATGCCCGCGCTAATGAACAATCCGCCGAAAAGCCGCTTTGAAATGATCCTCGGCGTCAAAGAACATGAAATGCATCACCGTGGCCAGCTCATGCTCATCGAGCGAATCATCGGCATCGTGCCGCATCTCACTCGCGAGATGCAGGCCCGCATGGCCGCAATTCCCGCGAAGGCGTAATTGTTGCTGACCTCAGTCCCGGTTGGTTCCCGAAATTTCGGGACCCAACCGGGACAACCTAATTTGAACCTCCACGAATCGAAAGTTCAGAACATGAACCCAACATCCGCAATCGATGCCAGCCAAAATTCCGGCGCTCTGCCCGCGATCTTCTGGGCCGGCCTGCTCTGTGGATGCATGGACATCTCCGCCGCTTTCATAACCTGGCACCTGAAGGGAGTGAAGCCCGCCCGCCTTCTCCGCGGAATCGCCGCAGGTCTTCTCGGCAATAAATCCTTCGACGGCGGAATTCCCACGGCCGCGCTCGGTTTGGGAATTCACTACCTCGTAGCCTTCACCGCCGCTACCGTATTTTATTTCGCCAGCCGCAAACTCACTTTCATGACGCGCCAACCATTTCTCTACGGCCCAATCTACGGCATCCTCGTTTACACTTTTATGTATTGGGTCGTGATGCCTCTCTCCGCCCGCCATCCCGCCCCGTTCTCTTGGACCAACACAATCGTCGCCATCCTCACGCACATCGTCTGCGTCGGCACGCCCATCGCTCTCGTCGAGTCCTACTTCTCGCGCTAGTTCACTGCTCCGCGTGTGATAGAATTAGCTTCCCATGCGAGCACAAATTCAGCGCCTGCTCGAACTTCAAACCGTCGATTTGCATTTGGAAGAGCTGCGCAAATTCATGGCAGCAATTCCCGCGCGTAACGCCGAAATTGAATCGCGCCTCGGCGTTGCAAAAGCAAAACTCGCCGCCGCACGTGACGCCCACACCACTGCTCTGAAAGATCGCAAGAAATATGAACTCGACGTTGAGCAGTGGCGCGAAAAGGGCAAAAGATATCGCGATCAAAGCTATGAAGTAAAAACCAATGACGCCTTTCGCGCCCTTCAGCACGAAATTGCAAATGCTGATGCAGAAATGGCGCGTGCCGAAGATCGCCTTCTGGAACGCATGGTTGCCGGCGAAGATTTCGACCGTCAAATAAAAGCCGGCGAAGCAGGACTGAAAGAAGCCGAAGCCGTCGCCGCCAGTGAACGAAAAGTTTTGGAACAAGAACGCGCGGAAAAACAAACTGAACTTTCAACCGCCGAAGCCCAGCGAGCCACCATCGTCGCCGAAATTCCGGAAGATTTGCTGAAGGAATATAATCGCATCGCCACTCATCGTCACGGCGCCCTCGCTCAGGCCACCAATGAGATGTGCATGAAGTGCGGCGTCCGCATGCGTCCGCACATTTATCAGCTTCTTCGTACTCCGGAAAATGAAGAAGTTCAATTTTGCGAATCCTGCGGCAGAATTTTGTATTACGAACTTGCCGCGCCCCAAGAGGCCGGCGCAGCAGCCGGCGCGCACACCGCTGCCCCATCGCACAAATGACGGTTCGCCGCAGTCCTCAAATTCACTCGCGTCTGTTCGCCGAACCGGAAAAACCTACTGACGTTTTCACCGCTGAAGTTGACGGCGCATCGCGCGGCAATCCCGGCCCGGCATCTTACGCCGTAATTATTCATCGCCCCGATGGTTCGGTCGTCTATCAACTCGGAAAGTATCTTGGACGCGCGACCAACAACGTCGCGGAATATTTCGCGCTCATCACCGCGCTCGATTACTGCGCCACGTCAAATATTTCCCGCCTTCGCGTTCGCAGCGATTCCGAACTTCTCGTGCGCCAGATGCAGGGCCGTTACAAGGTAAAAAGCGAATCGCTCAAGCCGCTTCACGAACGAGCCATTCGCCAGTCCAAGGGACTGGCCTATTTCGCCATCGAACACATTCCCCGCGAATTAAATTCCGAAGCAGACGCGCTGGCCAACGTAGCCCTCGATCGCACCGGTGAAGTAAGTTCGAGCGCTCGCGTAATCACGTCCACATCCAGCGCGCCCGCTTCATCGCGTCCAAATTCATCCAACGCAACGCCGTCTTCAACTGCGTCGCATTCCGCGAACACAGGCCGAACAATTCGCGCTCACGTCAAAAACGGCGCCCTCTATCCCAACGAACCGCTAGATCTCCCCGAAGGCTCAGAAGTAGAAATCGAAATTCGCCCCAAGAAATAACCGGCCTGACGGATTCTGTAGCGCACGACTGTAGCTCAGGTCTTTAGACCTGAGTCCTCTCCGCCCGCTATTCGGCATGAGGCATCCAGCACTTATTTAGCTTTGTGGGGCGCGGCTTCACCCGCGACTTAACTACCCTTCACTTCAGGGGTTTCAACTCCCGAAGTACCCGGCATACTGCGCCGCTAAGATATCCTCAAAAAAGTTCGTGACGTTTCTCCTTGGCCAGCGTCTTATTCTTCAGAACCGTAAGCATAGGTAGTCTATGGATGGAAGGACTATGGTCAAGGACACCACATCTCGCAAAAGCGATCTACTTCCCGGCACGCTGGAAATGCTCATCCTCAAAACGCTTGCCCGCAACGACGAGCCGATGCACGGCTACGGCATCGCGCTCTACATAAAACAAATCTCGCGGGACGTACTTCGCGTTGAAGAAGGCTCGCTCTATCCCGCTCTACAACGTTTGGCCGTGAAAGGCCTGATCAACGGCGCATGGCGAGAATCGGACACAGGCCGCCGCGCCCGCTATTACAAACTCACCAGCGCCGGTCGCAAACAACTCGTCGAAGAAGTAGCCGACTTTGAAAATTTGTTGCAAGCAATTCTGCGAATAGTGCAGCCGGCGTAACGCTCACGGAAGGGAACTGTCATGAAGAAATTAGCCGAATTGTTTCGACGAATATTCCATTTGCGCGAACGCTCCGAATTTGCGCAAGGCCTCTCCGAAGAAATGCAGCACCATCTCGCCTTGAAGACTGAAGAAAACATCCGCGCGGGCATGTCCGAAAAAGAAGCGCGCTACGCCGCCCAACGTGAATTCGGCAACGTCACTCTGCTTAATGAGGATAGCCGCAACGTTTGGAATTTCCGCTGGCTCGAACAATTCACGCAGGATGTCCGCTACGGCGCACGGATGCTGCGCAAATCTCCCGGCTTCACAATAGTTGCAGTCCTAACACTCGCTCTCGGCATCGGCGCGAATACCACAATTTTCAGCTGGGTGAATGGCGTTCTCCTTCGTCCGCTTCCGTATTCACAACCAGAACGCCTGGTAGCAATCACAGATGGATATCCGCAAGGCGCCATTGTTGCAATGCCGTCACGCCTAAAAACAATGGACATCGCCGGCTACCTCGAAGGCAATGAATTCAACCTCAGCGGTCGAGGCGAGCCGTCG
>DASYNR010000287.1:0-11306 GCA_036008485.1 Candidatus Acidiferrales bacterium
ACTGATGCGCGTAATAGGGGGGTAGGGGTGGGTAGCCAATATAGTTACCCTCATCGGGCCGGGGTTTGCATCGCGTTCCTCTTGCGATACGATTTGCCGGTTTGCGGTAGGATTGCTCCGTTCTGTCGTCGCTTCAAAGTGGGGAAGCCCGCGTGGATTCATTTCTTCATGACTTGCGTTACGCCCTTCGCATGTTCGCGAAGTCTCCGGGCTTCGCGGCGATCGCGATTTTCACTCTCGCCCTCGGGATCGGCGCAAGCACCGCGCTTTTTTCCGTGGTCAACGGAGTTCTGCTGAACCCGCTCGCGTATCCACATTCCGGCCAGCTCGTCGCCGTTTACGGAACCACTCCTGGCGTCAACCTTGGCCCAATTACCTATTTGAATTTCCTCGATTGGCAACGCGATACGCAAACGATTTCGTCCATGGCCATGTACCGCAACCGCGATTTGAATTTCATTGGTAAGGACAAATCCGATCGCGTTACCAGCTACATGATTTCTGCGGACTTCTTCTCAACGCTCGGCGTCGCGCCTATTCTTGGCCGCAACTTCAATGCCGATGACGATCATGTCGGTGCCGCGCCCGTCGTACTTCTCGGTGGCGGATTCTGGAAACGCACGTTCGGCTCTTCGCCCGATGTCATCGGTAAAATGATCACGCTGAATGCCACGTCCTACGAAATTGTCGGTGTCATTCCGCCGGATTTCACTTTCTACGGCCGAGATCGAGACGTCTACACTCCCATCGGCCAATGGAATGACAAATCTTTTCGCGATCGCCGCATTGATCTAAGTGCGCATGCCATCGGCCGACTGAAACCGAATGTAACGCTCGCGCAAGCGAAATCTGATATGGATCGCGTCGCGGAAAATCTCGCCGTCGCATTTCCTGAAGCCGATAAGGATGTCGGCATCAGCCTCGTTTCCATGAAGGAAGATATCGTCGGAAATGTTCAGCCATTTCTAATCGTGCTTCTCGCTGCCGTCGGATTCTTGCTGCTGATTTCCTGCGCGAATGTCGCCAATCTTCTTCTCGCCCGCGCCATGGGCCGCTCGCGCGAATTTGCAATTCGGGCCGCCTTGGGTGCGAGTCAAACGCGCGTGATTCGCCAGCTTCTCACCGAAAGTATTTTGCTCGCGGCTGCAGGCGGAACGCTCGGACTTCTGCTCGCCTCGTGGGGCACGAAAGTAATGCTCGCCAGTTTGCCGGGAGCTTTGCCGCGATCGAGCGAAGTTTCGGTGGATTCGCACGTCCTACTTTTTACGATGGCGCTCTCACTGTTCGCAGGAATTATTTTTGGCCTCGCTCCGGCCCTCAAAACCTCCCGCGTTGATCTGCACGAAATTCTAAAAGAGAGCGGCCGCGGTTCCAGTGGCGCTCGTCACCGGCTTCAGGGAATTTTTGTCGTCGTAGAAGTAGCGATGGCTTTAGTGTTGCTCGTCGGCGCCGGATTAATGCTGCGCAGTCTCGCCGCGCTTTGGCGCGTCGATCCCGGTTTCAATCCGAGTCACGCAATCACTTTTGTTTTGTCGATGCCGGCAGACTCCACAACCACCTCCGCCGAAACGCGTGCGCGCCTGCGCCACTTTGATGAGAAAATGCACAATATTTCAAGCGTTCAAGCCGTTTCCATCACGCTCGGCTCGCGTCCGATGATCCACAATTCTTCGGAACCTTTCTGGATCGAAGGCCAGTCAAAGCCCGCCAACATTCAGGACATGCATCAGGCAATGTTTTATTTGGTTGAATCCGGATTTCAGCCTGCGATGGGAGTCACTCTCGATCGTGGCCGTTTCATCACACCGCAAGATGATGAGCACTCGCCGACCGTCGTTGATATCGACGACATTTTCGCGCGTACCTATTTCCCGCACGAAAATCCTATCGGTAAGCACATCCATCTCGCCGTCTTCAATGTAGAAGCTGAAATTGTTGGCGTTGTAGGCCACGTAAAGCAATGGGGACTCGACGCCGATCCCAAATCGGCCATCGAAGCGCAGTTCGATTATCCGTTCATGCAGCTTCCAGAAAAGCTGATGCCACTCGTTGCGGATTCTGTCGCAGTAGTTTTGCGCACCGAACGTGATCCCACTGAAGTGATGTCATCCGTTCGCCGTGCCGTGAATGAAATTGATTCTCGCGACGTGGTCTACAACGCCCAAACTTTGAACGAAGTTGTCTCCAACTCATTTGCCGCGCGTCGGCTCTCAATGATTCTTCTCGGAATTTTCGCGGCGCTAGCGCTTCTGCTCGCGTGTGTCGGAATTTATGGAGTGATTTCCTACTTGGTCGGCCAGCGCACTCACGAAATTGGCGTGCGCGTCGCATTGGGCGCACAACGCAGCGATGTCATGCGCCTCATCATCGGCCACGGCGCAAAAATGGCGCTCATCGGCGTAGCTATCGGCATCATCGCCTCACTCGCACTAACGCGCCTAATGTCCAATCAACTTTTCGGAGTCAGCGCGCACGATCCGCTAACTTTCGCCGCCGTCGCCATCCTGCTAATTATCGTAGCCGTCGCGGCATGTTACATCCCAGCGCGCCGCGCCATGCGCGTCGATCCGATGATTGCTCTTCGCCATGAGTAGTTCATCATTGCTGCTTCGGCGGAATTCCCGCGCCGAGAATCGCTTCGCTCCGTTTCCGCAAATTCGCCGCCTCATCTATCTTTCCTTCTTTGTCCAACACATCGGCTAGCGTTTGGATGGACTCCGCTACCGCGCGACTGTTGCGTCCGTAATTCTGTTCCCGCAACGACAGAACTTTGCGGCAATAAGGCTCAGCCTTGTCGTATTTGCCCCACGCAATGTATAGCGTCTGAAGTTTCGCGGCATACATTTCAATCACCGGACCAACATCGCCGTCAGCCTGCTTGCCGATCGCATACGCGCGAAGCATATAAGGTTCAGCTTTTTCATACTCCTTCTGGTTTTGATAAAACTCCGCGAGTTGAGAAAGAGAAATACAAATGCGCGTGTCCGAAGGATCGTAAGTTTTTTCGCTAATGTCCACTAGCCGAAGATAAAACGTCTCTGCCGCGGCGAAGTCCTTCTGCGCGACGGCAACAAACGCAAGCCAAAAAAGTGATCCCTGATTCTCTGCCGATTGCGCGCCAAGCTCCTTTTGCGTCAAATCCAATTCCCGTTGAAATGTCATTCGCGCATCCGCGAACCTGCCGTCCTGATAGTATGCGTCGCCGAGAATTGCGAAGGTCTGCATCGCGCGCACGTCGTAAGGCTTCAGGTGCTCCGCGAGCGCCTCCGCGGTTTCCAGGAATTTCTCAGCTTCTGTGAGTTGATGTATTTCGAGGTTTTTCTTGCCGGCATTTAATGCGGTTTGCCACGCGGACTCGACTGTCTCGCCCTGCTTCAGCGCTACCGTCGGACTCGAAATTGGAGCGCTTGGCTCCGTATTTGCTGCGGGGGTTTTTGCCGGTGGAATCTTCGCAGCGCTCGACACTGTTGGGAAGTTTCGCACAACAAATGTCACTTCAACACCCAGCCGCTTCTGAATCTCTCCGCAGTGCGTAATATCTTCATCGGCCACGTTCCACTGCCGCGCCAGCGTACACTGATTCAACGCGTCCTTCAGATTTCCCTTTTCCTCCTGGAATCTTGCCAGCTTCATTAGAGTTATCGGATTTGCCGGTTGCACGCGGAGCGATTCCCTGGCTTCCGCGATCGCGCCATCCAAATCCGAAGTATTTGCAAGCGCTTCGGCAAGCAGCGAGTGCACTTCCCAGTTTGCCGGACCCGCGTTCACACCCTTTCTCAATTCGCGCACCGCGCTGGAATAATCCTTGGTTTCCAAATAAATTCGGCCAAGGCCGACATAAGCTGCCGCACAGGTCGGGTCCAGTTTTTCCGCCATTCGGTAGACTGGAATCGCATCCTGAAACTTGCCTTGATGTTCCAAGGCGTCTCCAACGCCGGCAAAGGCATTCGCGTCCGAAGGATCAAGTTCGGCCGCCTTCCGATATTCCGTTTCCGCCGTCTTGTAATCGCCGTCGTGCAGAGAGATAATTCCCAGATTCATATGCGCCATCTGAAAATCCGGCGCCATCGCCACGATTTCTTCAAATTCTTTTCTCGCAGCTGCGTGATCGCTCACGGCGAGCGCGCGTGCCAGATTATTCCGCACATCCAGCCGTGTTGGATCAAGCCGTTTTGCTGCGCGCTCCTCCCGTATCCCGCCTTCGATATCGCCCGTGTCCACCAGTGCGTCTCCGAGATAGAAATGGAAATCGCATTCGTCCGGCGCCAGTGCAACTGCTTTTCGCAACTCAGCAATCTCCTCTTCAGACTGTTGTCGCGCGAGGAAAATTAATGCGAGATTGAAATGAACCCCGGCATAGTCCGGCTTCAGCCGCAGCGCTTCGCGAAATTCAGAAGCCGCTCCGTCAAGTTTTCCTGCCTGCTTCATCGCCAGTCCCATGTTCTTGTGTGCTTCCGGGTCGTCCTTGAATTGGAGTAGAGCAGCCTGAGCTTCTGTCATTGCCGCGTCGGTGTCTTCCATTTTGAAAATGTCAAATGAAAGCCGGGCATGTGCTCCAGGAAAATCTGGAGCCATCTCAATCACTTTGCTGTAAATCGTGGCGGCATTCGTCCATTCCTTCATCCGATCTTGAATATGTCCCATTACGAATCCGGCTTCTGGACTTATGCGAGAATCAAGCGCCGCCACGACTTCGTTTCCCGCATCCTGAAACTGTTTCGCGCGAGTCAGTTTTCCTGCTGCCGCAAGGTGTGCAAGAACTTCCGGCGTATCCGACTGCTCCGGAAAACCTGCATTAGCGCTGATCTTCGCGTTTTTTAGGGCGTCCATTACCGGCGCGTCGGCACCCGCCGTCGACAGCAAAGCGCGGTATTGCTCCGTCGGTCGAAATGCAATTCCGCGCGATTCAATCGCGTGAACGATGTTCTGATCCAAGGATTCACTCGCTACAAGAGCGATCAGCTCGCCGCCCGTAACAGGATGGCTTTTCGTCTGCGCAACCGCACACGGTAGAAACGCGATAGAAAATACAGAGATCACAAACAATAGAATTACGAATCCCTGAACGCGCATAAGTTCTCCTCGAATAATCCATTTCAATTTTAGGAGAGCGAAACGCGCGGGTATACGACTCAGAAACGACTGTGTCCGGTAACGTGTACTGTACGGAAGGACAGTGATTTATTTCAGGTAATAAGCGCGATAAAGCGTATCGCGTTGCGCGGGTATATATCCGGCATCGGAAATAATCCTGCGCAATTCTTCCTCATTTGTGCGATTGCGAACGCCGGCCGCATAAACTACATTTTCTTCAATCAAGATACTTCCGACGTCATCTGCGCCGAATTGCAATCCCACCTGACACACTTTAATTCCCGGCGTAAGCCAGCTCGATTGAATGTGGTCGATGCTGTCTAGAAAAAGCCGGCTGATTGCCAGCGTCTTTAAATAATCCACTGCTGTTGCTTCGGGAACTTTTTTGCCCAGTGGAGTATTTTCTGGCGCAAAAATCCACGGAATGAATGACGTGAATCCACCCGTCTCTTCCTGAATTCGCCGCACTCGCGCCAAATGATTCGCGCGATGGCGCGGTTCTTCGCCGCACCCGAACATCATGGTCGCCGTGGTGCGCATGCCCAGCGAATGCGCCGCGCGGTGCATGTTTTCCCATTCGTCGCTGGTGCACTTCAAACGCGAAATGCGCGCGCGAATTTCGTCGTCCAGAATTTCCGCGCCACCGCCGGGAATCGAATCCAGCCCCGCATCCTGTAATCGTGCAATCGTATCGCGCACCGAAAGCCCCGAAACTTCTGCGATGCAAAGTATTTCCGGCGCGGAAAAACAATGCAGATGGACCTGCGGATATTTCTGCTTCAGCGAACGCAAAAGCGTTTCGTAATATTCCACGCGCAAGTCCGGATGCAGTCCACCTTGCAACAAAACTCCGGTGCCGCCAAGCTCCAACATCTCGTCAATCTTTTTGTAAATTGTTTCAAACGAAAGCAGATAACCATCTTTCGCGCCCAGCGGACGATAAAATGCGCAGAAGGAACAATATTCCGTGCAGAAATTTGTGTAATTAATGTTCCGGTCGATCTGGTAAGTCGCCACGTGCGGATCATTCTTCTTATTCCGCACCGCCGTTGCCGCCATTCCGATTCCAATTAAATCATCGGAGGCAAATAAATCCAGCGTTTCTTCTATTGTCAGTGACATTTTTCTACTCGCACCTAATCTACGAAAACCGGATCGCCCCGCCGAACAATTCCCTCACGCAACACAGTCGCGTAAATTCCCACCGAGCCGTTGTGCTTGTCCGCCACAACTTGCAGAACTTCTGGCGACGCTTCAGCGGTATCGGGATCGAGTCCGATTGTTTTGCAGCGCATATCCAACTTGGAAACGTACAGCGTTACATTTTCTCCGATACGAATCTGTTTTCCGACCAATTCGTTTTCGAAAAACGCGCTGCCCTTAGCCCAATCAATTTCAAAATTCATCCGGAATCTCTGCGCATCAAGCTTCATTCCCGTTTCTGTTGAAAGCGCTTCTAAAGTTTTATGTCCAAAAATCGAAATCGGACGCGCGTCATGCATGCTGCGTTCTGAAAAGCGTAAAATTACCGGTCGCCCGAACTGCTGTTCCATGTATTTCAATAAATTCTGATCGCCGATATCAAACACCGTTCCCTTTGGTGTAGTAATTTCCACGCGATAATTTTTCGGCGAAGGACGATCCGCATGAGCCACCGCGGGTTCAACAAATTTCGGTTTCAGCAGCAACATCTTCGCCCAAATCCGCGGGGTCATCCATGGAAAATCAGTTTTGTTTTGGGGGTCAAAATACGCGTAGACGCGGTCGCCAACCATTCCCGCAAAACTCACGAAGATCTCGCCTAGTTTTTCGCCGGCCATCCCCTTCACGGGGAAACGGCGCATAACTCGAACGGTTCCAGCGGTCTGCGGAGCTTTCGGCATTTTCGTTTTGAGCAGTTCCTTGTTAATTTTACCGTTCAACTCAATTGCGTGAAGTCGATTCTTCAAAAAATGCGAACCCGCATTTTACCTGTTTTGAATCACTTTTCCAGTTTCTGCGTCTTGCGAATCCGCATCTCTTCCACCGTTCTTCATCGACGCAAACTCAATTGGTTTCGCGTGCGAAATCAGTCCGGCTTCGGCAGACAACTTGTAATAAAGTTCGAGGCCGGCAATATTTTCGGCGTCCAGATGGAAGTCAATGTTTTCTCGCAGATACCGTTCCATCGAGCGCGCCGGCAAATCCAATTTCAACGCAGCACCTTCGGCAATGTCCGAAATATTTGCCATCCCGAACTGTTTTGACGCTGTGAAATCCGCGATTAGTTCCGGCGTAACCGCTTCGCGACGCACGGCCCACACAGCCAGCACGCAGGGAAGCGCCGTCATTTCGCGCCATTGATGCGCCACGTCGTAAACGTAGAGCGAATCCACTCCCGGCACGGCTTGATCATTTGGATCGCCGCCGCAGCAGAATTCGCCATTCGGTTTTTTCTCCGCGAGCTGTTCTAGTTTCACCGCGATGCGCAAAGCCGGATCGCCAATCACCAGCGCGGCATCCGCATTCGCCAGCATCGCCGCGGGATCAGGTTCCGCGGGAACAAACTCCGGCGAAATCCCCCAGAAATTTCGGCACAGAAGTTGCACCAACCCGGCGGAACTGCGCGAACTGGTATCCAGCGCGACGCGCTTCGCAATCTCGATGGGCTTGCGGGCAATCACCAAAATGCTGCGGACTTCGCCTTTGGCGGCGACGCACATTTCCGGCAGCAGCACTACGTTTTCCATGCGCTGATACTCAATCGCCGGAATAATCGCCACGTCGACATCGCCTTTGCGCAGCGCGTCCGCGCACTTGCTCGGCACGGTGAACGAACAATCGTATCGTCCGGCCAGCGGCCCGTCGGTGAATCCCCACACCAGGGGCGCGGTGTTCAGATATTCGACAATGGAAATTCGTAGTTTGGTCATTGGCCGGTGAAGCGTGGACAGCAAACAATTGTAACAGATTCTTCGGCCAGAAATTTGGGAGAGGATTATTGCCTTTATAGCGGCACGACAAAAAGCCCCGGAATCTTTTGAAAATCACGGAGGTTGGCTGTCAATACGGAATAGCCCAGTTCAATCGCCGTCGCGCCGATCAGCAAGTCGGTGAACGGGATGACGCTACCTTGATTTTGTTGCTCACCGTTCAACCTTCCAGCGAGCATTCCCGTCAGTTTTGTAAAGGGATATACGGTCACGTCTTTCAGTAGTTCTTCGAGGAATGATTCTCAGCGAATCCGAATTTCTGAGGTTCGTGCGCGATAGATGCCATGCACTAGTTCGGCAATGACGACTGCGGAAAGCGCAGCCTCTTGATCGCCGGTTACTGCCATCAGTCTCTCTATGAATCGCTCGACGGTTTCTCGGCGCCGTTCGGAATCGATGACGACGCTCGAGTCGA
Organism: Candidatus Acidiferrales bacterium; assembly: GCA_036008485.1. GTDB lineage: Bacteria > Acidobacteriota > Terriglobia > Acidiferrales > UBA7541 > DASTCZ01. The sequence goes on from DASYNR010000287.1 coordinate 8,482, forward strand.
GAATTACTCCCATGATGGAGGATTCATAGGATCGCGCTGGCTTTTAACGGCGGCCTCCAGGTCCTTCGCGAAGTCTTCATCAAGCGTCGCTGTTGAGCCGTGCTCACGGGCGAGACGCAGCGATTCTGAAAGCAGTCGGACATGCGGTTCAGCGGGCTGTACGATGGCAACCGGCTTTGCGTCGTTCTCAATCACGACTTCCATTCCCGCGCGCACGCGGTCCATCAGCGAGGCAAAGTTACTCGCCGCTTCCGCTTCTGAAACATGGATTACCGGCCTAGCCACAACTGGATTATACACCGCAAACAACGGATTAGATGTTGCGATAATCGCAGCGGGTGACGTCTTCGTTTACTCGCAGCAACTTTCGAGTGTTTCCCAGTTTGCGAATCATCCGAAGTGCTTTAGAATTGGAGCCAGGTTCAACGCGTGGGCGTGTAGCTCAGCTGGGAGAGCACCTCGTTTGCAACGAGGGGGTCGCAGGTTCGATCCCTGTCACGTCCACCAACTTTTCTTCCTCAATTTTCTCCCTCAATATGGTATCGCGCCGGGATCTGTTGTCCTCTAAGAACAGCGAGTTTGCCGGCGGATCAAAATAATAAAGCGCGCGGCAAAAGCTCTTGCCGCGCGCTTTATTCCTACGGAGGTAAGCTCGTTTATTTTCCGCCGAAACTAAAAACGACTCCTGTACTCAGCCTGAAATTGCTCTGGCTGTTGTTAACGGCATTCGCGAACTGAGTGTGCAGATATTCCGCCTGCGCCAATCGCACACTAAACCCGTGATTTATTTTCCAGTCCACGCCACCACCGGCCGTGAAATTAAAATCATTACTCGGACCCAGCGGCGCCAGTCCCGATCCCAGCGAACTTGTGTACAGAGTGCCGTTCGCATGGCCTCCGCCAATTAATACTTGCACATAAGGCGTCAGCTTGGTGTGGTTGCGCCACGAAACTCGCGGACCAAATTCATACGTGTACACGTTCAGACTGAACGGCTGATTCCCCGCCGATCCCGAATGCGTGATTCCGAAATCGCCGACCAGCCCAAACCAGTTCGTCAGGTTGTAGGCAACCGATCCGCTTCCGCCATTCATATTAAATTGATTGCCGTTGACGACGATGTTCGCGCGCATGTACGTATAGCCGCCGAAGATTTCCCACTTCGGTACGTCCTGCGCGTGCGCGGACGGAGCCGAGCCCAGCGCAAATACCGCCGCCAGGAAAATTGCCAGCAAAATGTGTGTGCGTCGCATCGTCATCTCCCTTGAATGTTGGCTGCTACAGCGTTTCTTTATAGCTACAACTATAACGTACAACCGTGGCTACTCCACAACCGTCGGTACGCCACTATCGCATCTATTAACTACCGCGCAATCGCCTCTGCTGAGCGAAGTTTTCTACTGCACCACCAGCGTAACCGTCGTTGTGTGCACGTCCGTTCCCGAAGTTCCAGTCACGGTGATCGTGTAAGTTCCCGCAGGCGTTCCCAAATTCGAGCCTACCTTCGGGAATCCACTGCCCGCGCATCCGCTCAAATAGCCCGCTGAAATCAGCAGCAGTGCGAACGCTCCGATTGGAATCAATCGCCGCACCGAACGCCGTCCCAGCTTCGCAAATCCCAGCGAAGTTAGCGCGAGCGCCAGCACGACTGCGATCAGCCACAACGGCCGATTCGGCCCGCCGGGATTAAACGGTGTCCGCATGGTCTCCGCTAGGCCTCGCGCTGTGGTCGTTACGGTCATTGTTGTGCTCGAACCGGGAGCAACCGACGTCGGACTAAATGTAGCTCCAGCTCCCGTCGGGAATCCGCTCGCTGTAAACGTTACGGTATTTGCGAACGCTCCCCCAACTGTCGCCGTGTTAATCGTATATGTCGTCGGAGAGCCGGCCGCCACGGTCTGCGTTGTTGGAGTCGGCGTCACCGAGAAGTCCGTGATCGTCAAATTAATCGCCGCGGTTGTTCCGCCGCCCGGAGTCGGCGTGAACACTGTAATTGCCGCCGTACCGCCCGTTGAGATGTCGGCCGACGTAATTGCTGCCGTCAAGGAAGTGGCACTCACGAAGGTTGTGGTTCGCGCGCTACCCTTCACCTGTGCAACCGAGCTGCTGACGAAGTTCGTCCCCGTCAAAGTCATTGTGAATCCGGCGCCGCCTGCACTAATTATATTTGGCGAAATTGCTGTAAGCGTCGGAACTGGATTTGGCGGGTTGATCGTGAACGTCAACGAGTTTGAGAACGTGCCCGATGGACCGCCCTGCGGCCGAATCGCGTTCGCTCCTCCGAAACTCACGGTCGGTATAAATACTTGCACCGTGGCAGTGCCAACCGTAGCGATATCCGCCGCAGTGATGGCAGCTGTCAACTGATTCGCGCTTACGAACGTCGTCGTGCGGTTACCGCCGTTCCACTGCACGATTGCTGTGTTCAGGAAGTTGCTGCCGTTTACAGTTAAAGTGAACGCCGCACCTCCTGCGAACGCCGAACTCGGCGACAATGTGGTCAACACTCCAACGGGAGTGCTCACGAAGAACGTCTGCGAGTTTGAAATCCCGCCACCCGGCAACGGGTTCGATACTGTGACGGAAATGTCGTTCGCGGTTTGAACATCGGCAGCAGTGATTGCAGCCGTCAGCTTAGTAGAACTGACAAACGTAGTCGGTCGTGCACTCAGGTTCCACTGCACCACCGAGTTGCTAACGAAATTGGTGCCGTTCACGGTCAGCGTAAACGCTCCACTTCCCGCGCTCGCCGTAGTCGGCGATATGGACGTTGTCGTCGGGAACGGATTGTTCACTGTAAACGTCACGGCGGGAGTGGACGTGCC
>DASYNR010000288.1:0-4998 GCA_036008485.1 Candidatus Acidiferrales bacterium
AAATCGGGGACAGACGGGACGTTTCCCGAACTACCTGCGCTTCAGTTTCTAGCTCCCGAAACTTCAGGTCAGACCGGCGCCCACCTCCTCATCTCCTTTGTTTCCTTACCCTTACCCATCACCCACCCGCACTTCCCATAACCCAATTTTCAAAAAACTCGTACCCCCCACCCCACCCTATTTTGCGATGTGTGTGCTAATAAAGGACTTACGGCGATCTGTGGTCGATGTGTGTGCAAATAAAGGGCTTACGGGAAAAATGACTTCGTGGGGCAGCACTCACTTGCGCCGGGGGATTCTTGCTCTCGGATAGTTTCTCTTCCATGATCTTCCTAAAATTTTGTCTCCGCATCTCTGCGAACTCTGCGTTAAGAGCTTTTCCTGTCTTTTTCCGCTCCCAAAAACTGCACTATAATGCACTTTTTCCCGAAATCCGGCTCCAACATGCATTATAGTGCACTTTTTCAATCTTTTTATCCCACCCTGGGGTGCATATGCGGACTCCGATGGCAGTCATAACGATTGCTGTATTGCTTGCATCATCGCAATTATTCGCTCAAACCCGCGGAAAGGAACCTTCCATGAAGTACCCGACTTTTTATCGCACTACGCAAGTTGACGGACTTTCAATCTTCTATCGGGAAGCAGGGCCGAAGGATGCTCCAGTGATTCTCTTACTTCACGGACTACCTTCTTCATCGCGAATGTTTGAGCCGCTCTTCACTCGGCTTTCCGATCGTTATCACCTTGTCGCGCCTGATTATCCGGGCTTCGGGCATAGCGATTGGCCGGATCCAAAAAAATTCGCGTACACATTCGATCATCTCGCCGAGACCATGACTCACTTCACGGAATCGCTCGGACTTTCGCACTATACGTTGTACATGCAGGATTACGGCGGCCCGGTGGGTTTTCGCATGGCGCTTGCGCATCCGGAACGGATATCGGCGCTGATTGTGCAAGATGCAGTGGCGCACAACGAAGGACTGGGCGCGAATTGGAAAACGCGGCGCGCATTCTGGGCGGATCGCGCGGCGAATGAAAGCGCGCTGCGGACAAATTTACTGTCCTTGGCGACGACGCGGACGAGGCATATCGGAAATGATCCCAACGAGCAGCGCTACGACCCGGATTTGTGGACGGACGAATTTAATTTTTTGAGCCAGCCCGCGCAGGCCGATATTCAGAGCGACCTTTTTTATGATTACCGCACGAATGTAGAGGCGTATCCAAAGTGGCAAGCGTGGATGCGCGAAAAGCAGCCTCGGCTGCTGGTGCTGTGGGGAAAATACGAATTATCTTTCGATCCTTCAGAACCGGAGGCGTACCGACGTGACGTGCCGAAGGGGGAAGTACACGTGCTTGATGGCGGTCATTTTGCGTTGGACACCGCTGCGGATGAGATTGCAGCATTGGTCCGGAACTTTGTCGGTTCTTCAAAGTGACGAAGCGGATGCACCTGTGGAGGATTTCATCGGCGATCTGACCTCGCTTCTTCTTGCGGATCTGTAATTTGCAAGAATTCGGCGAAACGGTTGTAGCGCCACGTCTCCCAATACGGGTTACCGTTCGAGCGCGGGTGCCAAAGCATCTCTTGAACGAGATTTGCTGCTGGTCAAGTATGAGAAAGATCTGACAGCAGACGCTCGAGATGTTTTCTCCTATGCCGACCGTGCTAGAAGTCCGTGACCTCCGCGTGGGTTACCAAGATTCGCGCGCCAACATCACACCAGCGCTTGAGGGGGTCAGTTTTGTTTTGCGGGCTGGCGAAATTCTTGGCGTGCTTGGCGAATCGGGATGCGGCAAGAGCACTCTTGCGAGTTCGCTTTTACGGCTTCTGGCTCAGGGTGGGCATTTAACTGGCGGAAGCGTCCAGTTTGAAGGGCGTGAGATTTTCAACGAGAGTGAATCTGAGCTGCGAAGAATCCGCGGGGCGCGAATCGCTCTGATTTTTCAAGAGGCGTCACTTGCGCTCCATCCGACGATGCGCGTCGGCGAGCAGGTAGCAAACGTCCTCGCGGCGCACAGTACTTCGGATCGCCGCGCCAGACTCGACGCGGCCCGGAAAGTTTTGGAAGAAGTTTTCAGTTCAGACACTGAACGAATATTTTCTTCTTATCCGCATCAACTCAGCGGCGGCCAGCGACAACGAGTCTTGATCGCCCAGGCTATCGCGTGCAATCCCGCAATTCTTATCGCAGACGAGCCCACCGCTTCACTCGACACCACAACTCAGGCGGAAATTCTTTCGCTTTTCGCGAAACTGCGGCAGCGGCATGGAATGGCGATCATTTTGATCACACACAATCCCGCCATCCTGGCGCAACTTGCCGATAGAATTTTAGTTCTCTATGCCGGCCGCGTTGTCGAGGAAGGTTCCGCGTCTGAATTGCTCGGAAGTCCGCGGCATCCGTATGTTCAGGCGCTATTTCGCGCGATGGCTGATTCGCCGGAGCAGGCGTTGGCACTTCACGGGAAAAAACTACCGGCGATTCAAGGCAGAGCGCCGGATTTGTCCGCGCGAATCGTGGGATGTGCTTTTGAGCCGCGTTGCGGCGAAAGAATGGAGCAATGCGTTCAGCGCGAGCCAATGATTGTGACCACGGAAGAAAATCACTCAGTCGCATGTTTCAAATACGGCGGATAGGAGATCTCCAATCATGCAAATTGCCGAACCGCTCGTCAAAGTCGAATCTCTCGTGAAACGCTACAAGCCGTCGGCCGCCGGCGTACATCGAGAATCCGTGGCCGCTGTAGACGGGGTTTCACTTTCCATCTTCGCAGGTAAGACTCTAGCGCTCGTCGGCGAATCCGGTTCCGGGAAAAGTACACTCGCATTTTGTATCGCATCCATGGAACGTCCAACGTCCGGCCGAATTTGGCTCGATGGAATTGAACTCACGGCTCTGGGCGATCGCGAACTGCGCGCGGTTCGTCCAAAAATTCAGCTAATTTTTCAGGATCCGGCGGCGGCAATGAATCCACGTTGGACGGCACTGCAAATTGTTGCGGAACCAATGGTGATTCAAAATCAAATTGCGCGCAGCGAACAATTTGATCGCGCGCAAATTTTGCTCGAACGCGTCGGCCTTTCCGCGTCGACGGGATCACGACGACTCGCCGAATTCAGCGGCGGCCAACGCCAGCGCTTGGCGATTGCGCGCGCGCTGGCGCTGGATCCGAAGCTGCTGATCCTTGACGAAGCATTTTCCTCGCTCGATTGTTCCGTGCAAGCACAAATGGTGAATCTGCTCGGCGAATTGCAAGACTCGACTGGAATCACCTGCTTGTTTATCACTCACGATCTTGCGATGGCGGCGCTGATTGCCGATCAAATTGCCGTGATGGATCGCGGCCGGATCGTTGAATCCGGTGAGCCAACCGAGATAGTTCTTCATCCGATGCAAAAATACACACGAGCTTTGCTCGCTGCGTCCCCCAGAATGGACCAGACGCCCGCTGCGCGCGATTCCTGATGCGCTACTTTCTCAAAAGATTGTCACACGCCATTTTTCTTCTGCTAGGCGTGTCTATTCTTTCTTTTATTTTCACTTCGCTGGCCCCCGGAAATTATTTTGACGAAATGCGTCTGAATCCGCAGATTTCGCCGGACACCGTTACTGCCCTGCGCGCGCACTACGGAGTTGATCGGCCAATCGTTGTGCGCTACGCGCGTTGGCTCGCCTCGGTTGCGCACGGCGATCTGGGATTTTCTTTTGCGTACAACACTCCCGCTGCCCCGCTTCTTTGGACGCGCGCGTGGAACACATTGCTCCTCACGAGCACGGCTACATTGCTTTCGTGGCTCATCGCGTTGCCGCTGGGAATTTGGAGCGCTGAAAGAAAAGGCCGCGCGGCAGATGTTGCGATAACTTCCGTGACTGGATTTCTTCTCGCGATTCCAGATCTTTTGCTCGCGTTGGGGCTTCTCATTCTCGCCGTGCGCACCGGATGGTTTCCAACCGGCGGAATGTTTTCCGTTGGCTCCGAATCACTTTCGTGGTTTGGAACAGTGCGCGATTTGATTTCGCACATGACGTTGCCGGTCACCGCGCTGGTGCTCGGCGCTCTACCGCTGTTGGTTCGCCACATCCGATCTGCAATGTCGGAAGTTCTCGGCTCTGGATTTTTACACGCGGCGCAGGCGCACGGAATTCCCCGGCGCACCATTCTGTATCGATATGCGTTGCCCGCCGCCGCGCATCCGCTGATTTCATTATTCGGATTCAGTATCGGCGCGCTGCTCAGCGGTTCACTCATCGTTGAAGTAGTGATGAGCTGGCCGGGGCTTGGCCCACTTCTATTGGAAGCAATTCTTTCGCGCGATCTGTATCTGGTAATTGGCGGTGTGATGCTCTCGACTGTTTTTCTGGTCGCTGGAAATTTCATCGCCGATCTCTTGCTTTATTGGGCCGATCCGCGGATTCGCACCAGCTAAATTTCTAAATGAGCGCTCGGCGAAAACTCGTCCTATTGTTGATGCTGCTCGGCGCCGCACATTTTGTAATTGCGTGCGCTGGATTTTTCGCGCCGTACGATCCCACCATGCAGGATCGTGATCGCCCGTACGCGCCGCCTATGCGCGCACACATGATGGATGCAGCCGGTCATTTTCATCTCCGCCCGTTCGTCTACGCACAACAACTTCGCGAAGGTACGTTCGATGAATACCTCTCCGACACGTCGCAGCCGATTCCATTAAAGTTTTTCGTAAGCGGTGCGCCGTACAAACTCATCGGACTGATCCCGATGCGAATTCATTTCTTCGGCGCCAAAGCTGAAGGCGCGCCTGTCTTTCTCATAGGAAGCGATGCTTTTGGACGCGATCTGCTTTCGCGCACGCTCTACGGCGGACAAATTTCGTTGTTGGCCGGGCTGCTTGCTACCGCACTCGCACTTTCCGTTGGGTTGCTGATTGGCTCGCTCGCGGGATTTTTCGGTGGTTGGACGGACGACGTCCTGATGCGCGCCGCTGAATTATTTCTCGCTCTTCCGTGG
>DASYNR010000289.1:0-3029 GCA_036008485.1 Candidatus Acidiferrales bacterium
CCCAACACGCAAAGTTACAACGTGATCGCCGACCTCAAAGGCACCGAGCATCCCGAGCAAATCGTAATCGTCAGCGGACATCTCGATTCGTGGGATTTAGGAACCGGCGCAATTGACGACGCCGCGGGCGTGGCAGTCGCCATGCAAGTCGCAAATCTCTGCAAGCAACTCGGCCTGCATCCCAAGCGCACTCTTCGCGTAATCGCGTGGATGGACGAAGAAAATGGAACCGAGGGCGGCAAAGCATACAGCGCCGAACACAATTCCGAATCCGCGAATCACATCGCAGCATTTGAAAGTGATCTCGGCGCCGGACATCCGCTCGGCATGGAAGGAAATTTCAAACCGGCCGCCGCGCCCGCGCTCCAACCGTTCGCGAAAATTCTCGAATCCATCGGCGCGAATCTTCTTCAATCCACAGGCGCTTCCGGCGCGGATATCGAACCGCTCGGCGCCGCGGGCGTTCCGGTCTTCGGCTTAATTCAGGATAATCGCACTTACTTCCACTATCACCACACACCCGCCGACACGCTCGACAAAGTAAATCCGCACGAACTCTCGGAAAACGCCGCGCTAATCGCCGTCTATGCCTACGGAATCGCCGACGCGCCCAAGCCTCTTTCGCGTTAGCAAATGCGATTACACGCAAATTAGTTGGCGCAGACCTTTATCTCCAGGTCTGCGAACCTCGATTTATATTGCGGAATTGCCCCACAGGAATAAATCAACGCACTCGCGAATAGAAACTTCGCGCGCGGTTATCTCACCACAATTTCAGCCGCCCAAATATTCTGCGCAACCAAACCGGCTTAACTCTTGCCGATCACTCGCGTAGCAGGAATCTTCGGAACTTCTTTCTTCGGCTTCTTCTTTTCGCGGCTCTGTTTGTCTTTGCTTCCCATAACAGCATCATGCCACAACTTCACTCTGATATGAAATCCGCCAACTCACTCAGTCGCACGCCCAGCGAACCTACTTCGCTTTCTTCTTCGTCGCCTTCGCCTTCAACCCGCTCACATACTCATAACTAGTCGCCAAATATTTCTTCATCTCGCCAGTCTTCTGCAGCACCGCATCCGGAACTGACACATACTCCGGCATCACCGACCCATACGCCTCGTACAATTTCGTTTTATATTTTTTCAAAAACTTCTCGCGCTCATCCGCCGGCAATCGCAAAGCCATCTCGCTGGAAGGCCGCAGTAAAGAAAACATATTTCCATTCACAGACGTATAAGCGTTCGCCGCTCCCTTCCTGGTAATTTTCGGATGCGTAGCAATCAACCTTTCGTAAAGCGCCGCTCTCTCGTCGTGTGAAAGTCCCGTGCCTTTCGCTTTCATCTTCCGCTCCTCGAAATTTCTATTGCCACTTTTTCTTGGGCGTCGCCTGCTCCGGATACTGCTTCAGCAGTTCCGCCAGCGGCGGGATTCCATATTTCGCGCGCTCAGCGTCAGTCGTTTTCCGATCGATTGGAACCCATTCCTCTTTCTCCGTCTTCTGATTGAATTCGCGATTCGTCCCGTATTTCTGCGTGCCCTCAGTCATACTCAAGTACCGATCCATCGACGCCGCAATCAAATACAGCGCATCCTTGTATCCAGCGTCGTACGCGCTCTGAAAAAGAAAATGCGCAAGCAAATAGTTTTCGGCGCTGTAACTCACCAGCCGGCCTTCGCAAAACGTCATTCCGGTGTGCTGCAAAATCAGCGCAGCATTAAATTTATCTTCCGGCCCCTTCAACTCTCCTTTTCCGATCATCTCCAGCACGATTTTTCTGCGCTCGTCATCTGTTCTGGTAATTTTCTTTGCGCTCTCGGGACAAGGGTCACTGCATCGCACTGCCTGGTCTTCTTTCGCCAATTCCTTCAGCAGCGGAGTCTGCGCGTTCGCCGCCTTCGCCCCAACAAGCACGGTTATCATCACAAAAAACACCCACCGACAATTTTTCACATCCGCCCCCGAAAGATTTAGTCGCCACCGCGCTCTCGTCAAAAACTACCGCAGCCCCGCAAACAAGTCCACTCGCTTAGAACGTGCCGCAGCTTTCTGTTAGTATCGCCCTCTCATATCATCCAACAAGAATTCGCGGAGGAATCACCCCATGAAAATCAACCGCCTAACAACATTCGCAATCGTCGCCGCATTCGCAGCCTGCGCCGCCCACGCCCAATCCACTCCGAATTGCGAAGCCCTCGCCAAACTCGCCATTCCGCAAGCGAAAATTACTTCCGTCGAATCCGTCGCCGCAGGCGCGCTTACTCTGCCCGGACAAGGCAGCCCCGCCCAAGCCGCTGCAGCCTCCGCATTTTTCAAATCTCTCCCCGCCTTTTGCCGCGTCGCCGTGGACTCCACTCCATCCTCCGATTCCGATATCAAAATTGAAGTTTGGCTTCCCGCCAGCAATTGGAACGGAAAATTTCAGGGCCAGGGCAACGGTGGTTTTGCTGGCTCAATTGACTATCGCGGAATGGGCACCGCGATCACTCAGGGTTACGCTTCCGCCAGCACGGACACCGGCCACACCGCATCCACCGCCGGACTCGGCGCCGCATGGGCGCTCAATCATCCCGAAAAAATCACTGACTTCGGCTATCGCGCCATCCACCTGATGACACAAATCGCCAAAATTCTCGTCACCAATTATTACGGCAGCAACGCGCAGCATTCTTATTTTTCCGCTTGCTCCAATGGCGGCCGTCAGGCCCTCATGGAAGCGCAGCGCTATCCCGATGATTACGACGGCATCATCGCCGGCGCTCCCGCAAATTATTGGACGCACCTTCTCGCCAACAGCATTTGGAACACGCAAGCTCTTGCACTCGATCCCGCAAGTTACATTTCCGCGAAAAAGTTGCCCGCGATCGCTAGCGCAGTGAATGACGCGTGCGACAAACTCGATGGCGTCGCCGATGGCATCCTCAACGATCCGCGCCAATGCCACTTCGATCCAAATGTTTTGCTCTGCAAAGATGCCGACGCCGATTCTTGCCTTACCGCTCCGCAAATCACCGCGCTGAAAAAACTTTAT
>DASYNR010000290.1:0-2647 GCA_036008485.1 Candidatus Acidiferrales bacterium
GGAAGTCTTTGACGGGTCTTGCTGCTGCAGTGCGAATGCAGGAGCAATCGCAAATGCCAAGCCAAAAGTCCCGATGGCGAGCGGGCGAAGCAGGTGCCTCATGAGTCCTCCTCGAAGCGTGCCTTGGACAGTATACACCCATCCGCCCTGGCAAGCCTCGACTGTCTTGTAGCTATGATGATGAATCGCCCGATAGGGTTTCCTCGCGCGTCGGCGTAATTTGTGGCGCACTGGGACGCCAGTTCAATTGACACGCGCCCGCATTGCCCATAGATTTGATGCCAGCCCGCAGCGGGCATTCATGAGCGAAATCAAGATACAGGTCGGGCAGGTTTGGAAGCATACGGAAACCGGGAAGAGTTTTCTGGTCACCCGCCTGTTTACTGAGGCGCTCGCCACGTTCGCCGTTCTGCGTTCCACCGAAGACGACACGGCCAAGCCGCTCCGCGTCCGGGTGACCAAAGCGAAGGAGGGCTCTTCGCTACCGGGATACGTGCCGGCGCAATCATTTGAAACTTCCTAGATTATTTCCTGGACTATAAAGACCGCACCGGCATTTTCACCACGTCGTCCATTTGAATTACTTCCTTCACAAAAAACGCTTCGCCATACGGGACGCCAATCATGTTTCCGTAATACCGCGACAGCATCTCCACGCGCCGGTCCAATTCATCCAACGGCACATAAACTTTTTTCATGTTCTTCAGAACTTTCTTCGACGGGCGAAACTGCGAACGAAACGCCAGCGCAGCTTTATTTCTGCGCGCGAATTCTTTGGTAATGTCCACCACGAATGTCGGCCGCATCGGATGATCGAACGTTGTGTACATCACTTTGAATGGACGGAACGGTTCGCCATCAATCGGAAGTTGTTTCAGCCCGGCGAGAAAACACGCTTCGTACCCAAGTCTTCCGGCGGTGTAGTGATCCGGATGCCGCCCTTCCCAGTACGGCAGAATCACCGTGTGCGGACGCAGCCTGCGAATATGTTGTGCCACCATTAGCTTCTGCTCTTGCGTGGCCGCAAGAGCTGCGTCCGGCAATCCAACATTGTCCCGCAACAAGACTCCCAAAATTTTCGCGGCAGTCTGTGCTTCCTTGTGTCGAGTTTCAACCGTTCCGCGCGTTCCCATTTCGCCGCGCGTCAAATCCAGAATGCCGGTCTTGTATCCACGCGCAGCCATTTTAATCAGCGTGCCACCGCAAGTTAGTTCCACGTCGTCAGGATGCGCGGCGACGGCCAGTACATCGAGTTTCATGCGGCCTCCAAATTAGAGCGGATCGAATTATCGCAATTTATTGACGACGAGATTCTATCAGCACCGGGCGCGCCGACGACAGGTTTGTGAGTTTGCGCGGCTGTGGCGTACGATAACCGGACGAGGCGAATTACATTGATAGAACAAAAACTTGCCGGCCGCGTGGCGCTCGTAACTGGCGCGGCAAAACGCATTGGCCGCAGCATCGCCCTGGAATTTTCGCAGCGTGGCGCGGACGTGATCGTGAATTATCGCAGCTCGCGCGCCGAAGCTGAACAGCTCGTCGCCGAAATTGTGAAAATGGGCCGGCGATCTATCGCCGTGCAAGCCGATGTCTCTGTTCGCGCGCAAGTGCAGAACATGATTTCGCGCGTTGAAAAGGAATTCGGCGGACTCGACATCCTTGTGAACAACGCCGGGATGTTCCAGCACGCTCCGTTCAACGAAATCACCGATGACCAGTGGAACGGAATTCTCGCCACAAATCTCACGTCACAATTTATCTGCTCGCAAACAGCGGCTCCGTTATTGAAGCGCTCCGGCCGTGGACGCATCATTAATCTGGCGTCGCTCGGCGGTCTGCTCGCATGGCCGGGATACACGCACTACTGCGTTTCAAAAGCGGGCGTCATTAGTTTGACTCGCTGCATGGCGCGCGCGCTTGCTCCGGAAATCACCGTGAACGCAATCGCGCCGGGCACAATCACATTTGAAGGAGACGCCGCCGAACTGGAAGCCGACTTCATCCGACGCGCACCACTAAAGCGCACAGGAAAGGGAAGTGACATCGCCGAAGCCGCCGCATTTCTCGCCGAATCGGATTTTATTACCGGACAGGTGCTGGTCATAGATGGCGGGCGTACGCTTACTTAGACGAAGATATTTTTATTCCAGCGAGAGTGATCCGTTAGCGATTCGCGCGACAAGCTCGGCGTTCGCCTCAAGGAATTCGTAATTCGACAATTCTGCCGGCGCCACCCAAACCACTTTCTCAAATGCCCCACTCGTGTTGAAAGCGGAAAGCCCGCCCGCTATTCTCGCAAGATAAAACACAATCTCAATCGGCGCAGAAAGCTCCGCGTAACGATACTGCACGCGCTCGACCTCGCGCCCAATTTCAATCGCCACGCCTAACTCTTCCAATATCTCCCGCCTCAACGCCTCCGTCAGTGATTCCCCCACCTCAATCTTCCCACCAGGAAATTCCCACCTCAGCGGAAACGCTTTATCCCGCCGCCTCTGGCAAATCAGCACACGCGATTCCCGCACAATAATCGCCGCAACAGCCGTCGTCATCGTCCTACGCACTTCTTCTCGCGTGCGGTCGCCTTCGCCGCATCCGGATAAAGTAATCGCACCAACTCCCGCGCCCCCTCCACCAACGGCGG
>DASYNR010000291.1:0-18002 GCA_036008485.1 Candidatus Acidiferrales bacterium
GTGCTGGCCTGCGCGAGAGTGACGCCCGGTTTCAATCTGCCGACGATGTGGAGGAACATTACTTTCGTCACGGAGCCCGGTTTTTGCGTGAGCAAATCGCGGACCGGGAAGATCGCGTCCTGCATCATCAGCGGAATCCAAATGTCCGGCGATTCTCCGACGACCAGTCCACTGAAATCCGGCGGCATTACCGCGCCAACCTCGAACACCATATTGCGAATGTGAATTTTGCGGCCGACGGCCGAAGGGTCGCGTGCTAACTTTCGATCCCAGTAACCGTAGCTCACGATGGCTATGGGATGGGCGTTGCGTCCCTTATCAACTTCAAGGCCGAATGTGTGACCGAGCATGGGATCGACACCGAGTGTCGGAAAATATCCGCCGCTGACCATACTGACGTTTGCGGGTGTTGCGTCGGACGAGGAGCCGAGCGAGACGGGTGCGGAATAACTTTGACTGGAAAAAGTTAGAATTCCGGAGAGCACCTGATTCTGATCGCGTACGCCTTCAAATTCGTGGTAGGTCACCAGATTGCGTTCGCCATCGCTGGTGCCATTCCACATTCCCGACGCGTTCGGATCGGTGAGGGTAACAAGCTGCTGCGGATCTTGAACGGACAGTGGACGCATCATCACTGCATTCACGACGCTGAATAGCGCCGTATTCGCGCCGATGCCGAGAGCTAGCGTGAGAATCGCAATCGCGGAAAATCCGGGATTTTTGGCGAGCGCTCGAAAAGCGAAACGCAGATCTTTTAGCAGAGTTTCCATAGGCGTCCCCGCTGCGCAGATGAAGGCAGCACTGTACTTTAGTTAAGACGCGGTTCGCGCGGGAAAGTCACGGATTAAGTGTCGACAATCGCGGAGATTGATTAAGGCTGCAGCGCTTGTTTGGCGGGATAATTCACATGCAGCGCCGCGAGACTTGATGCATCCCATCCGCCGCCTAGAGCTTTCACGAGCAGAACCGACGCGGTGAGGCGCTGGCCTTCGAGCTGCACGGCGAGACGCTGATTGGAAAGCAAAGTTTGTTGCGCTGTGACGACGTCGAGGTAGCTTACGAGTCCGCCCTTGTAGCGATTGGTGGCGATGTCGAGAGCTTTTTGAGCGTCGTCAACGGCGGCCGCTTGCGCCTTGGATGTTTCATCCAGCACGGCAAGCCCGGCGAGATTATCTTCGACTTCTTGAAACGCGGTGAGCACTGAGCCGCGATAATTCGCGATAGTAATTTTGTATCCGGCCTGTGCGAATTCCACCTGCGCGCCGCGCGCTCCGCCGGTCAGCAAAGTTTCGCTAATGGTTGCGCCCACCGCCCAAATCGCGCTGGGCAGAGTAGCAAGATTTGCGAGGCTGATGCTATTCAGTCCCGCGCCGCCAGTGAGATTTACGCCGGGATAATATGCGGATTGCGCGATTCCAATTTGCTCGTTAGCGCTGGCCATCAGGCGCTCATTCTCGGCGACATCGGGCCTGCGCTCGAGCAAATCGGATGGCAGTCCGACAGGAATTACGGGAAGCGTGGCGGGCATCGGCTTCACGGTAAGCTTGAAATTGGAAGCGGGCTGGCCGGTGAGCGTGGCGATGGCGTCTTCAAATTGCACACGCTGCTGGCGAAGCAGAATTGCTTGCGCGCGAGTGGCGTCGAGCAAAGTTTGTTCCTGCGCGACGTCAAGTCCGGATGCCACGCCGCCATTGAACCGTTGTTGAACGAGTTCCATGCCGCGCTGGAAAGATTCTACCGTTCCGTTCAGCACGCCGATTTCTGCGTCAATTTCGCGAAGTGAAAAATAATCTCCGGCAAGTTCGGAAGAAGTAGCGAGGCGAACGTTTTCCAAATCGGCGCCGGACGCTTGATATGCAGTCTGAGCCGCTTCGATGCCGCGATGGATGCGGCCGTAAAGATCCGGTTCCCAACTGACGGAAAAAGGAATTACAAAATTTCCCTGCGTGAGCGCAGTGAAGGGAGCGACGTTCTGAGGACGATTGCCGGAAACCCGCGAAGCTCCCGCGAATCCGCCGACGCTGGCTTGAGGAAAAAGCGCCGCGGTTGAAATGCGAGCGAGCGCGCGGGCTTGGTCGAGCTTCGCGATGCTGGCCTGAACGGTGAAATTCGCACTGACAGCTTGCGATTCGAGCGCATTCAAATCAGTGTCGCCGAAAATTTTCCACCATTCGCCCTTGGGAATTTGATCGCGCGGATCACCGGGCCGCCACGGGCCTTCAGCTTTCCATGCGGCGGGAGTTGGCGCGTCCGGGCGATGATAGTTGGGGCCGACGGAACATCCAGCGAGCCCAGCCAGCAATATTATTGCGGCGCCAGCGGATACAAATGCTGTGATGGATCGTACGTTTTTCATTGGGGCTTGGATTTATTTCCGGCTGGAGCGGCGACGTGAACTTGTTGATTGGCCTCCATCGAATCCGGTGGGTTATCGACGATGGAATCGGAAGCGTCAAGACCGCCCAAGACCTCGACGCTGCTGCCGTAATCGCGCCCGATGATAATTTTCTTTAGTTGAATTTTGCTATCCGATCCAACTACGGCAACCATTGATCCTTCAGGCCGAAATAGAATTGCTGTGACTGGAAGCGAGAGCCGGCTGCCGTTAACTTTCACATCGAATTGAACTTCAGCATATGCGCCGGGAAATAATTTCCCGGCAGGATTCGGCACGTCCACTTCGGTGCGCAGAGTTCGCGTGGCCGGATCAATTGAATCCGCGGTACGGGCAACTTGTCCGCAGAATTTCTGGCCGGGATCTTCGGAAAGCGAAAGGCACGCGTGCTGGCCCGGACGAACCGATTGAGCGAATGTCTGGGGAACAGCCACGAAAGCGCGAATGGGATCGATCTGCGACAGATCGAAAAGTTCTTTCGCGGTCCCACCATTTCCGGCGTTAATCAGGGTACCGGGATCAACATTCCTTTGTGTAATCACGCCGGTGAAAGGCGCGTAAACGCGCTTGAAAGATTCCAAATCTTCAAGACGTTTCACATTTGCCTGCGCGGATTGCACCATTGCCTTCTTGGCGTTGAAATCGCCGACGGCGTTATCCACTTCCTGCTTGGAAACGGAATCGGTGGTAATTAAATCCTGATATCGCGCGGCGGTGGTCTTGGACAAGTTCACATTCGCTTCAGCCGTGCTGAGGTCTGCGCGCGCTTGCGAAAGTTGCTGATCAATTTCCGGCGTATCAATTTCGGCGAGTAGTTCGCCTTTGTTCACCTTGCTGCCGATGTCCTTGTACCAAATTTTAAGATATCCGTTCGTGCGCGCATAGATGGGTGATTCCACGAAAGCCTGCAGCGCGCCGGGAAGCACGAGTCCGGAGTCGGCGTTTGTGGGCGTCGCATGAATCACCGCAACAACTGGCACGGATGACTTGGCGGTTTGGTCGGCGAGCGCGCGCGAAGAAGTTTTTTTAGAGGTGAGGCTATAGATTGCAAGGCCTGCAAATAAAATAAACGGCACAAGCCAGAGCAATACCATCTTGCCGTGGCCTTTACGCGTGCCGCCGCTTGGCACACTTTCCTGGTGGCCGCTGAGATTTTCCGTCATTCTTCATTCTCTCCTGAAATTGCCGCCATACGCGCCGCGGAAATTTAATGATGTGCTTCCGCTTCGGTGGCTCGCCCGGCTTCATCTTCGCGATCGCCGGGTTTGAAATTCTTGTGAATCACTTTGAAAACGCACGGAACAAAAAACAAAGTTGCGAAAGTGGCGAATAGCAGTCCGCCGATTACGGCGCGTCCGAGAGGCGCATTCTGCTCGCCGCCTTCGCCGAGACCCAGCGCCATCGGCACCATACCGATCATCATGGCCGCGGCCGTCATCAAAACCGGCCGGATACGAATGAATCCTGCTTCCAGTACCGCGTCGGTGGAATTTCTGCCCTCGCGAAGTTGTTCGCGCGAAAACGAAACCATCAAAATGCTATTCGCGGTGGCCACGCCCATGCACATGATGGTTCCGGTAAGCGACGGAACGCTCAGTGTCGTATGAGTGAGCAAAAGCATCCACAAAATTCCGGCAAGCGCCGCGGGCAACGCGGTGATGATAATGAAAGGATCGAGCCACGATTGGAAATTCACGACGATCAGAAGATAAACCATGCTGATGGCGACCAAAATTCCGTATGCCAGGCCCCGGAATGATGAGGACATCGTTTCAACTTGTCCGCGCAGTTGGATGGCGCTGCCGCGCGGCAGCCTGGATTGATATTCGTCGATAATCTTGCGAACGTCGGTTGCAACGCCGCCCAAATCCCGTCCCTGGACGGACGCATAGATATTGATCATCGGTTGCGCGTCATAGTCGGAAAGTTCGGCAGGCTTTGCCATAAGTTGAAAATCGGCAAGATTGCCAAGAACCTGCGGCGATTTCGTGGTTGTTGAAGACACCGGAATATTTTGAAGCGCCTGCATCGAATCAATTTTATATTGCGGCACCTGCACGGCGACCGAGTAGTTCACGCCATTTACAGGATTCGCCCAAAATGAAGGATTAGTCTGGAAGCTCGAACTGAGTGTGAGCAGCAAACTTTGCGCCACGTCATTTTGCGCCAGTCCTACAGATTGCGCGCGCGTGCGGTCGATATCCAAATGGAGTGTGGGCTGCGCGAACATCTGGTGAACGTGAACGTCGACAGCACCGGGAATGCGCCCAATTCGGTTGGAGATTTGCTGCGCCAATGCGTAGTCGGCTTGAATATTATTGCCAGTCAGTTCGACGTCGATTGGCGCGGGAACTCCGAAGTTCAAAATCTGGCTGACGATATCAGCGGGCTGAAAGAAAAATTGCGTGCCGGGAAATTCTTCGGCGAGGCGTCCGCGAAGTTCAGTGATGTATTCGGAAGTTTTCTTCTTATGTTCCGGAGTGAGCGCAATTAATATTTCGGCATCGGATGTGCCAATCGTGCCGGAGTTGCTGTACGACATATTCAAGCTGCTATAGGGCAGTCCGATGTTGTCCAGCACGGTGCCCAGATCCTCGGCAGGAACCACGTCACGAATAAGGTTGTCGACCTGATCGCACTCGCGCGCGGTTTCTTCGATGCGCTCGCCAACGCGCCCTCGCATGTGCAGGCGAATTAGTCCGGCATCCACGCTTGGAAAGAAATCTTCACCCAGAACTAACGCGATAGGTCCGGAAGCGAAACAAAGCACCAAGAACAGAACAATAAACGACCAAGCATGATTGAGGCAAAAGTGCAGAGTGGAACGATAGCGCTCGCGCATGCGATCGAAACTGTGAACGAAGCCGCGCTGAAGCCGCGAGAACGGATCGTTGCCGGTGGCGTGTTCTTCGCCTTTGTGGCCCTTGAGCAAATACATCGCCATCGTTGGCACAAGAGTTCGCGAAAGTAAGTACGACGCCAGCATCGCGAAGACCACTGCTTCGGCCAGCGGCACGAAAAGAAATTTCGCGACGCCGGTGAGGAAAAACATGGGTACGAACACGATGCAGATGCACAAAGTGGAAACGAAAGCGGGTACGGCGATTTGTTGCGCTCCATCCAGAATTGCGCGCACGGTTTCTTTGCCTTGCGCAAGGTTGCGATTGATGTTCTCGATTTCAACGGTGGCGTCATCTACCAGAATTCCGACGGCAAGAGCCAATCCGCCGAGCGTCATGATGTTGATGGTTTCGCCGAGCGCGCTGAGCACGCAAATCGAAACCATAATCGAAAGTGGAATGGAGATGGCGATGATCACGGTGCTACGCCAATTTCCAAGGAAGAGAAGAATCATCAGCGCAGTAAGGCACGCGGCGATAAGCGCTTCGCGAATCACGCCCTGCACGGCCGCGCGCACGAAAATCGATTGGTCGAACAGCGGTGTGATTACCAGCGCCGGAGGCAAAGTCGGTTTCAATTTTGGCAGAAGCGCGTAGAGACGCGCGACGATGTCAAGAGTAGACGAACCGCCCGTTTTGAAAACGCTCATCAAAACGCCGCGCTGGCCGTTCATGCGGACGATATTTGTTTGCGGAGAATATCCATCACTCACGTAGGCCACGTCGCGCAGATAGACAGTTGCGCCGCCTTCGCTTTTGATGGGCAGATCATTTAGTTCAGAGATTGTGTTCGTGCTGCCGTTCATTTCCACTGGATATTCAATCGTGCCGAGCTTCACCGAGCCTGAGGGCAGAATCAAATTCTGCAAGCTGACGGCGTTGATCACATCGACTGGAGAAAGACCTTTGGCTTGTAACGCGGGAATATCCACGTTGACGGCCACGAGCCGCTGCTTTCCGCCGTAAGGATATGGCGTGGCCGAACCGGGAATCGTAGCCATGCGATTGCGCACGAAATTTACGGCCAGGTCATTTAATTCCTGTTCGGAAAGGCCGTCACCGCGCAATCCAAGTTGCAGAATCGGTACGGTGGAGGCGGAGTAGCGAATAATCAGCGGGGGATTTGTGCCGGGCGGCATGGAGCGAATGGCCGTCTGTGAAATAGCAGTAGCCTGTGAAATCGCCACGCCAATGTCGGCGCCGGGCTGGAAATAAACTTTAATAATTGACCGACCCTCTTCCGTTTGCGATTCAACGTGCTGAATATTGTCGACGGTAGTGGTGAGCGTGCGCTCGTAACCAGAGACAATGCGCTGCTCCATGTCAGTGGGAGAAAGGCCGTTGTAATTCCAAATGATGCTGACTACCGGAATATTAATTTCGGGAAAGATGTCCGTAGGCGTGCGGGTGATTACCAGCGGGCTGATCAGGATAATGACCAGCGCGAAGACAATGAAAGTATAAGGCCTGTTAAGGGCGAGCCGAACTATCCACATTCTCTATCTCAAATTCCATCCGGATTTGCAGCGCAGAAGCTGGTGATGAATGACAAATCCTCAAACTGCAATATTCATTTCAATTTGTAAGTTGACGTTTGTTGGATGCGGGTGGCATGCCTGCTGGCACACACACATAACCGACATGTAAGTAGACGCATACATTCGCCGTCAGGTTTCTATTCTCGCATGAGTCGGCTTCATTGAGAAAAAGAATTTCGAATGGCGCGATTGGCGCTCCTACAGGAAACGCTGTATTTTCGTCAAGGGGAACCATGTAGAAAAGATGAGTCAGTATTCAGAAAGTCATATTTTATATTGTTTATGGAAAAAGTCAGCGAGCTGAACGGTGCAGAATCGCCCGACGGAATGGCCCGTAACTCATTCCTACGATTGGACAAACCGCTGAATTTTCGCGACATTTCTGAACTGTAAATTCATTCCTAAAGTATGGTATCCCGCTTGCGGGATATTTAGCGGGGGCAGGGCCCTAGGATCCCTGCATCGGCGCCTCAGTTTTACACTCCTAAAAAACTTAGCTGGAATTGTGCCGTGGGCTGGTGTGCGCCTGCGACTCGATTGTTGCGTGAGTTTTCATAAATCTGACAGGGGGGTGGCTCAGGATGAGGCGATTTATATTTGGCACGCTTTGTTTGGCGTTGATATGTTTCCTTTCTTCTGGCGTTGCATTGTCACAGGAAAATCCCACTGGCACGTTGGTAGGTAACGTAACCGATAGTCAAGGCGGAGCAATCGTAGGCGCCTCGATTACCGTTACGGATATGACGTCAGGCACCTCAGTCACAGCAAAATCCGGCGCAAGCGGCGAGTTCACGGTCGCCAACCTCGCGCCTTCGGTCTACAAAGTTACAATTGAGATGAACAACTTCAAGACCGGAATTTTCACGAACATCACCATCACGCTCGGCAAGACCTACAGTTTGCCAGCCAAGCTCGAAGTCGGAGAGAAAACGATTACCGTCCAAGTTGAAGGCGGTGGCGAGCAATTGATGGAAACGCAAACCGCGACGGTCACCAATACCGTCAGCGGAAAGTCGATCACCAACCTCCCGTTTAACTCGCGCAGCGCCGTGCTTTTGGGCGTTCTTGATCCTGGAGCCGAAACATCCGGCGGCTCGCGCAATTCCGCGTTTGAAGGATTGCCAAAAGGCGCAATCAATATCACTTTTGATGGAATCAACGTTCAGTGCAACCTGCTGAAATCCAGCGACGGATTTTTCGCGATCAACGATCCGCGAATTGATGACGTAGAAGAATTCGCCATCACCACGGCAGTGAACAGCCCGGATAAATCGGGCGAAGGCGCCGTGCAGATGAATTACGTCAGCAAGAAAGGCGGCAACGCTTTTCATGGCGGCGTTTGGGAATACAACCGCAACACCGACTTCGATTCCAACACGTACTTCAACAATCTGAGTGGCACGCCCCGGCAAATTCTGCAACTGAATGACTACGGAGCCAAGGCCGGCGGCCGCATCATCAGGGACAAGCTATTTTTCTTTGTGGACATCGATAATTTTTCCGAGCCGGCATCCATCACCCGCTCACCCAGTATTCTCACCCCCGCGGCGGCATCCGGAAAGTACACATACATTCCAGTCGGAGCCGACGGATCGACACCGCAACTGCCCTTCACTGCCGCGCTGCCCTCATGGGTGACGTGCAATGGGAGCACTTCAAGTCCGCTGTGCACGGTCAATTTGCTGGCACTGGCGGCGGCTGGAGGCTTCACAAGCACCATCAACCCTGTCATCTCGCCGTTGCTGAACGCGGCGGAATCCAGCGCCACGGCGCCGGGTGTCACAATTTCTCCGACGCCGCCTTCGTTGTACCAGGAGACTGTTAATTTTAATAATCACGGGACACAGTCGCGTCGATATCCCGACGCTCGGTTGGACTACCAAATCAACAAGAGGAACTCGCTCGAGTTGGACTACCACTACTCACACTTCACATCCAGTCCGGACATTCTGAACGGAATGGATTCGCCATTTCCCGTGGCGCCATTTACGTCCAATCAGGGTTCTCAAATATCCAACCGCAATTTGTTTGTGGTTGCCTGGCGCGCGACGATCGGTTCAAACGCCAGCAACGAATTGCGCGTCGGCGCTCAGGTTTCCCCAATCAATTTTGGTGTCGGAATCCAGCTGTCACAATTCCCAACGATCAATTCAAACCTGGGCTCGCAGCCTTATACTTACGGCGTATTTGGCGTGAGTTCGTTGTTTAACGGATTCGGCGATAACCAGGGGCGAAACACGGCGCTTGGCCAGATCAGCGATAATTTCGGCTGGACGAAGGGCCGGCACGCTTTAACGTTCGGTGTCTCAGCTACTTCCATCTGGTACAACGATTTCTTCGAATCCAGTGGAACCCTGAACTTCGGCGTTGACAACAACAACGATCCAATCGCCACCATGAACACCGCCGGTACAAACGGTCAACCGGTATTTAGCGGCGGGCCGGGGAGCTGTGTGGACGCGTCCTGCGCGTCAAACGGCACCTTGCCGAACATCGGCGATAGCGATTTCCTGAACGCTGAAGCGCTCTACGCCTCGCTTACGGGGCGCGTACAGAGCTTTGGCGCCAACGTCTATTTCAGCCCGACGACCGGCGGTTTTTTGACCGGCGCTCCGGCGGTGGACAAGTGGCGACAGAGCGAAGCGGGCCTTTACTTCGGTGATACCTGGCGCGTGAAGCCCAACGTGACCTTTAGCTACGGTTTGCGGTGGGAATTGGCGGGAGCGCCGAAAGACAGTCTGAATGAATATTCGGCGATCGCTGGAGGCGCAGGAGCACTGTTCGGTGTTTCAGGACCGGGCAATCTCTTCAAGCCCGGAGTTCTGGCCGGCGATCCGAACACGGAATACGTCAACGACAGTGGCACTAGCTGGTACAACATGTATAAGGGGGCGTTTGCTCCTTCGGTGGGTATTGCGTGGGAACCGCATACGGATAGGGCCGGATTACGTCAGTTGTTTGGATCGGCGGGGAAGACGGTCTTCCGCGCTGGGTATAACATCGCTTACAGTCGAGAGGGTCTTGAAGGCTACTCTTCGATCGCAGGCAGTAACCCTGGTTACTTTGGCAGTCAAGTTACCAACTCTGACATAGTGAATGATCCGACTCAGGGGAAGTTCATAGCCGGTTCGGTGATTCTGGGTAGCGGCACCACACTTAACAATGTGTTGCAGACTCCTGGCGCATTCTCTCAGTCGTTCCCACTCAATATTTCGGACGATACATCAATCAACGCCTTCGATCCGAACATCAAACCGCCGATGATTCAATCATGGTCAGCGGGCATTCAGCGTGAACTTTCAACCAATAACGTGGTTGAAATCCGCTACGTCGCAAACCACGGTTCGGGACTGTGGGATCAATTCAACATCAACGAAGTGAATATTTTCGAGAATGGATTCCTCACGGAATTCAATCACGCGGCGAGCAACATCAACATCTGCACGAACGTTGATCCCTCGGGCTGTCTGGCAATTGAACAGGCCCATGGTATCGCCGCGGGTACGGCCACCGCCCCCGTTCCGAGCTTTGCGGACTTCGGTCTGCCCGGCCAGGTTGCGCTGCCGATCTTCACCGCGGCGTATACCGGCTCGACGACTGGAACTCAGTTCGACTCTCACTTCGAGAGTTCAACATACGTTCCGCCGATTCAACAGGGGCTCGCGGGCGACGTGGCTAGCATTCTATCGGGAAGCGCAACGCGTTATGCGAACATCGTGGGCGCTGGATTTCCCGCGAATTTCTTCGTCGCTAACCCGCTCGCATCCCAGAATGGAGCAGGCTCGTTCGTGATAGCGAATGGCGCCCAATCCACGTACAACTCTCTCCAGATAGATTTCCGGCGCCGTCCATCACACGGACTGCAATTTGACGTGAGCTATGTATATGCGAAGGCACTCACGAACTACAACGCAAATAACTCGCTCAACTTCGCGCAGTTCACAACCCTCCGCAACCTAAACTACGACAAAGGTCCGGCGCCATTTGATATCCGTGACGCCGTTAAAGGACAGGCGCTGTACAACTTGCCTTTTGGCGCGGGACGGAAATGGTTGAACTCCGGAAGCGGCGTCGTGAACCGAATCGTCGGCGGATGGGAAATTGACTCCATTGTGCGCTGGCAGACCGGCAATCCGATTAACATCCAGAGCGGCTTGGGTGGAACGTTCAACGGGAGTGACCCCGGCGTTGTTCTGAATGGAATTACCGTCAACCAATTACAGAGCATGCTGCAGGTGAACAAGACTGAGCAGGCCGGTGCTGTGATGTATTTCCCGGCGAGCCTTCTCGTGGATGGTCTGACGAAAATCAACACTTCTGTGATCGCGCCTTGCACAACAGCGGGGCAACTGTGCCAGAAGCTGTTCGTATACGGTCCGCAGTTCTTTGACGTGAACCTGAGCCTGGTGAAGACCACGAAGATCACTGAGCGGGTGAACTTTGAAATGCGCATGGAAGCGTTGAACGCATTCAACCACGCGAATTTCTACTATGCCTGCGGCGTGAGCACGACGCCATGCAGCATAAACCTGCAATCGCAGACAATCGGGAAAATCGTGGGCAACTACACTGACTTCAACACGACTCAGGATCCGGGCGGCCGCATCATTCAGTTGGTCGGACGAGTTAACTTCTAGCCCGCGTTTACGCGGCCGGTTGTATTTTTGACGGGGGTGGCTCTTGCGAGCCACCCCCGTTTTTCGTCTCTGCCGCTCGCCGGCAGCAGAGACACAACGACAAATCTCCGATGCTTCTGAGGGCGCCGGAGTTGCCAGATGTTGATGAAAAATATTATTTTATTTACGAAACCGATGGCGATTTCTTGTTAGTAAACATTTATGAACGCTGGCGTCGCAGGCGCGATTAAACCGACTGTCCACGAACTGCCACTTCGAGGTAAAACACGGTAAGTCTTCCCAGTACTTAGAGGTAAATCAGTAGGTAAATCTGTTTTTGGTATTTTATGTACTACTTATCTATGGTAATGCGGAGCACTTTGTCGCTCGGTTTCATCGCTAACCACCGCATCTAATTCCCGCTAAGTTATTCTCAGGATTAGTGATAGTAGCTGTCACTGCCTCGGGAAATTGTGTACTTATGTTCACATTTAATGTGGCGCTTAACTTGCTAGTAATTTTAGTGGGGGAAGTGACGGATTTCTTATCCGGCGCTTCAGTTTTTCCTAAATAGAGAAATCTTAATTTTTGTATCTCCGCGAACTCTTGTGTTCGCGGAGAAATTATAAATAGTTCCAAAATTCATATTCTACTGCGGAGGCCTAAAGATGCGGCGACTCTTTGGTTTGCTGACTGTACTCGTATTGACTCTCGTTTTTTCCGGCCTGGCATACGCTCAAGAAAGTCCCACAGGCTCATTGGTAGGCACCATAACTGATCCTCAAGGCGCCGTCGTTCTCGGCGCCAAAATCACCGTCAGTGACATGACCGGGGGCGTGAAAGCCACCGCGGAATCCGGCGAAGGAGGCCACTTCACAGTTGCAAGTTTAGCTCCAGCCAACTATAAAGTTTCCATCGAGAAAACCGGATTCAAGACTGCTTTATTTGCAAACATAACGATCATCGTCGGAAAAACTTACGAACTGCCGGCACGGCTTGAACTTGGCGAGGCCAATGTCACGATTGAAATTGACGCCGGCGGCGAGCAGTTGGTCGAGACGCAGAGCGCGGCCGTCAGTTCAACCATCACCGGCCAGGCGATTACGCAATTGCCCCTAAACTCCCGCAGCACCATTCTGCTGGGCGTTCTAGACCCCACGGCTGAGACTTCTGGCGGATCGCGTAATACAGTCTTCGAAGGTCTGCCGTCCGGCGCCATCAATATCACTTTTGACGGCATTAACGTGCAGTGCAATGTGCTGAAGTCAGCTGATGGATTCTTCGCGATTCAAGATCCTCGCGTTGACGACGTGCAGGAGTTCGGTATCACGACGGCGGCGAACAGCCCTGATAAGTCCGGCGAAGGCGCCGTTCAAATGAATTACGTCAGCAACAAGGGCGGAAACGCTTTTCATGGTGGAGTGTGGGAGTACAACAGGAACACAGACTTTGACGCGAATTCATTCTTCAACAATCTAACAGGGCTACCTCGCCAAACATTGCAGTTGAACGATTACGGCTTCAAAGTGGGCGGGCCTGTTCTGAAGAACAAGCTCTTCTTTTTTATCGATTTAGACACGATTGATTTACCACTGTCTCTTCCGCGTCAAAAAACTATTTTGACCCCCGCCGCGGCGGCCGGCAGCTTCAGCTATATTCCTGTGGTTCTTAACTCGAACGGACAAGAAGTGCCGACGCTACCCACTCTTCCTGGCGGTTCCGGGCCGGGTTCTATGCCCTGGGTCACCTGCAACGGCAACGCAGCGAGTCCGGAATGCACCGTGAACTTGTTCACGCTTGCCGCCGCGGGCGGATTTTCAACTACGATCCCCACGGTGATCAGCAATGCGTTGAATCCAGTTGAGTCCTCAGCCACCGCTTCAGGCGTCACAATTTCACCAACGCAGCCGTCTCTATTTCAGGAGCAGATCAATTTTAATAGCAAAGGTTCAAACACCTCTTATTTGCCGGACATACGTTTGGACTGGACGCCGACCAAGAAGCATTCCTTTGAATTCGATTACCACTATTCCCACATACTCTCGACTCCAGACGTTCTGAATAACGCGGATGCCACGTTTCCGGTCGCGCCGTTCAACACAGAAGCTGGATCGCAGGGATCCAACCGGAATTTATTCGTTTGGGCGTGGCGGTGGTCGTTGAACTCGAGCATGAGCAATGAATTCCGCGCTGGAATAAATTCCGCTCCCGTAGATTTCGGACTGGGAATTAATGGCAATACTTTCCCGACCATCGGGACGAACCTGGGAGCGGAGCCATTCACGTTTGGCATCACCGGCGTCAGCACTTTCTTCCATGGCCTGGGCGGTGTGCAGGGACGCAATTCAGCCTTTGGTCAGTTTTCGGACAACTTCGTCTGGACCAAGGGATCCCACAATCTTTCGTTTGGTGTGAATGGGACTTTGCTTTATTACAACGATTTCTTTGGCACAAACGCGACCATAGGGTTTGGAATCGACAACACGAACGATCCGATTGCAAATGTCGGCAATCCGGGAACCAACGGCGCGGCCGTCTTCAGCGGCGGGCCGGGAAGTTGCGTTACCGCGGCCTCTTGCGCGGCGAATGGCTCGATACCCAATATTGACACCACACAATTCGCCAACGCGGAGGGCATTTACGCCTCTCTAACTGGTCGCGTGCAATCGTACAACGCCAGCGTCTTTTTCAGTCCGAGCACAGGCAATTTCGCAGTCGGCCCGCAAACGGACAGATGGCGACAAAACGAGTTGGGCATCTACGGCGCGGATAGCTGGCGCGTCAGGCCGAATCTGACCTTTAACTATGGACTGCGCTGGGAATTTTCGGGCGTCCCTTATGACACGGAGAACGAATACTTCCAGGTGCAGGGTGCGATGACGGGCGGCGCAGATGGCCTTTTCGGCATTTCCGGCTTCGGCAACCTCTTCAAGCCCGGTGTTGTTCCGGGATCGGCGAACCAGACCTTAGTGAATGACACCGGAAGGAGTTGGTACAACAACTACTATCGGGCGTTCGCCCCGACGGTCGGCATCGCCTGGCAGCCCCACACAGACATCTGGGGGATCAAGCATCTGATTGGCGGAGCCGGAAAAACTGTTTTCCGCGCCGGATACAACATCGCCTACAGCCGCGAGGGCCTCGCAACATTCTCGTCCATCGCAGGAGGGAATCCGGGTTACTTCGGCAGTCAGTTCAGCAACTCCGGCCCTTCGGCCAGCGTCGCGGGTGGCACCTTCGCCGCAGGCTCGGTGATTCTCGGACAAACCGCCTCTCTGGCCGATGTAGGCCAAAGTCCTACTTCGTTCGTGAATCAGTTCGCGTTTCAGCCCAACGTAGGCCTTAGTTTGAATGCCTACTCACCAAACCTTAAGCCACCCATGGTTCAATCGTGGTCTGCTGGAATTCAGCGCGAATTATCCACGAATAACGTCGTGGAAATCCGCTATCAAGCGAACCACGCCACGGGTCTGTGGGATCAATACAACATCAACGAAGTGAATATTTTTGAAAACGGGTTCCTCACGGAATTCAATCAGGCGACGTCCAACCTGAATATCTGCACCAATAATCCTGGCGCGTGTCTGGCAGCGGAACAAGCAGCCGGGCTCCTACCCCTGACGGCCACGGCTTCAGTGCCCGACTTCGCTAATCTTGGGTTGCCGGGCCAGGTGAATTTGCCGATCTCCACGGGTGCGTTCACCGGTTCGAAGACCGGCGGACAGGGAAGTCCGCTCTTTGCCAATTCAACTTTCATTAACGATATCGTCCAGGGTCAGCCGGGCAATTTTGCCGCAACAATTCAAGGTTCAAACCTTTTGTTCCCGCAACTTGTGGCAGCCGGATTCCCGCAGAATTTCTTCGTTGCCAACCCGAACTCGTCTCAATTCGGAGCGGGCGCCTTCCTGCTTGCCAATGCGGCGCAATCCACATATAACGCGCTGGTGGTCAATTTCCGCCGCCGGCCTTCGCACGGGCTGCAATTCGATGCCAGCTATACATTTGCGAAAGCCCTTACGAATTATCAGGCGGGAACCAGCGGCAACGCCACGATCCAATTCAACCAATTCACCACTCTTCGGAATCTGGGTTATGACAAAGGCCCCTCACCGTTTGACATTCGCAACAACCTGAAAGGTCAATTGCTATACGACTTGCCATTTGGTTCCGGCAGGAAGTGGCTGAACTCCGGCGCCGTTCTGAACAAGCTGGTCGGCGGATGGCAGATCGGCACGGTCACGCGGTTGCAGTCTGGTACTCCAATTCTGATCACTGGCGGTATCGGCGGCACGTTCAACCAGAATGAATCCGGTATCACGTTGACCGGAATCACGCCCGATCAAATTCAGAGCTCTCTGAAAGTAAGCACTACTGAACTTCCCGGAGCAGTTCTGTATTTCCCGGCGAAACTGTTGGACCCAACACTTTCCGAGCCGAACTCGGCGTTCTTTGCGCCTTGCACTACGCCAGGCCAATTGTGCAGCAAGGTGTATGTGTGGGGTCCGCACTTCTTCAAGTCGGATGTCAGCTTGACGAAGATAACGAAGATTTCCGAACGTGTGAACTTTGAAATGCGTTTGGAAGCTTTGAACGTGTTCAACAATCCGAATTTCTATTACGCTTGCGGCGTGGGCGCAAGTCCATGCTCCATCAGCTTGCAAACACCCCAATTCGGAAACATCGTCGGCGATTACAGCGACTTCAACTCAACGCAGGATCCGGGCGGACGCGTGCTTCAGCTCGTCGGCCGGATTAACTTCTAGGTTAGCGCTCGCATAGACAGGGCGCACTAATAAAACAGGGGTGGCTTTCGGGCCACCCCTGTTTCGTTTAAGGACGTTTCGTCGGGAAATTCCTACCAGCCGAGTACGTAGGCGAATATTAGAGGCGCGACGATTGTAGCGTCGGATTCAATCACAAATCGGGGCGTGTCCACGCCAAGTTTTCCCCAGGTGATTTTTTCGTTTGGCACCGCGCCGGAATACGAACCGTAACTTGTGGTGGAATCGCTGATCTGGCAGAAGTACGCCCACAGGGGAACGTGTTCGCGGCGCAAGTCCTGATGAAGCATGGGCACCACGCAAATTGGGAAATCACCGGCGATGCCGCCGGCAATTTGGAAAAATCCGAGCGGAGTTTTGCCGGCCGTCTCCGTATACCAGCGGGCCAACTCCATCATGTATTCAATTCCCACCCGAACTGTGTGCACGTTTTTCACTTTGCCGCCGATCACCTGCGCGGCAAACATATTTCCGAGCGTTGAATCCTCCCAGCCCGGCACGAACATCGGCAGATTTTTTTCCGCCGCGGCCATCATCCAGCTGTCCTTCGGATCAATTTCGTAATGCTCTTTTAATTTTCCGGAAAGAAGTAGGCGGTAGAAAAATTGATGCGGGAAAAATGCCTGGCCGCTTTTGTCGGCGGCGTACCAATCTTCCACTACCAGACGCTCGATGCGCCGCATCGCTTCCTCTTCGGGAATGCAAGTGTCGGTAACGCGGTTCAGATGCTGGTTGAGAAGTTCGACCTCTTGATCCGGCGTCAAATGGCGATAGTTCGGAATTCGTTTGTAGTGATTGTGCGCCACAAGATTGTAAACGTCTTCTTCCAGATTCGCGCCGGTGCAGCAGATGGCGTGCACTTTGTCCTGGCGGATCATTTCGGCTAGAGAAAGTCCCAGCTCGGCTGTGCTCATCGCGCCGCCCAGCGTCATAAACATTTTTCCGCCGCCGTTCAAATGATTCACGTAGGCGTCCGCGGCGTCAATTACCACCGCGGAATTGAAGTGGCGATAGTGGTGTTTGATGTAATTGCTAACCGGGCCATTCGCTTCGTGCTTTGTCTTAACTTTCATCATCGTTCCTCCTTCGGACGTTTGAAAATACACCCGTGCTGAAACACTTCTGTTGCAGGGGTGAGTCCGGCTAGAAGTAGCTTGCCGTGTAGCTCAGCAAGCGAAGAAACTTGTGCACTGAGATGTGAGTTTGCGGTGTGTGTAAATAAATTTTGCTAATCACTAACATAGAGATAACACGAATTGAACGGAAGTAACAGAAAAATTCGCAGAAAAATTCAAAAAGTTTTGTCGGCGCCGGAATGAATTGCATCCGTGCAAATCGCAGTCCGTCGGAGAAATTAAATCACTGCAGCTTTTGCGCTGCCGCTTCTGCTGCTGCTCCGTCAAACAATTGGAATTCGCGAATGCGTGGCGACGCAGCGGAAGAAATAATCACCAGCCGCACGCGCGTTGCCGTGGTCCGCGCAAATTTATCAATTTTCTTATGTCCGATGGACGTGCCGCTGTGCAGCGTCGTCCATTTTCCGCCGGTGAATGCGTCAATCGAGTAATGCTCGATCTGTTGGCCGTCCCCGAGCCATTCCATCGTCATCGCGCGATCGATTGTAATCGGCGTGTCGAATGAAAGTTCGATGGTCGCAGAACGTGCATCGGGCGGCGCGCTCCAGAATGTATCGGCGTCGCCGTCGATTACTGCCGCCATGGCTGGCGCAACTTTCGCGCGCCGGGCCAAATTTTTATTTTCGCCGTAAATTG
>DASYNR010000292.1:0-18167 GCA_036008485.1 Candidatus Acidiferrales bacterium
CTCGGCTCAAAGTTCCAGGAAGTGCTTCAGGTCACGAAGCTGCTCACCGTTTTCGATGTGTATGATTCCGAAGCGGCTGCCATCCGAAGCTTCAGCAAGTAATTAAATAAGATTGACGCTGATTATTAGCGCGGCGCGCTCTGCGAAGTTTCGCGGGCGCGCGCTGCGTTGGCGTGTGCGTCTAATGTTTTGTGTGTAGCTCAGGTTCTCCGAACCTGAGGACCTTCTCCGCTATTCTTTCAACCGATAAATCGTTACGCCGCTTAGCATCTTTGGATAAAAATCCGTAGATTTTTGCGGAAGCACTTCGCCGTCCAGCGCCATCTGCATTACTTGTTCCACCCGCACGGGATTCAGCAGGAAGCAGACTTGCGTGCGTCCGTCTACGACGGCGGACATAGCCGCCGCAGTCTCACGTTCGTAACGCGTGTTGGTTTCTTGACGCACAGCTTCTGCGCTGATGCCGAGACCTTTATCGAGAATGTAATCGTGCAGCAGAACGACGTCGAGTTCGCGCTGGCGCGGCGATGCGTTCGGAAGCGCCTTCGCGAGATCGGCGTCCTGTTTCAGCACGAGCAACGTTAAAGTATCGCCGCCCGCGTACGCGCCGATTGCGCGGCCGGAGACACCCGCGAACGCAAGCTGTTCGCGCGTGATTGAAGCGCGTCGAGCCGCGGTGCCGTCGAGCGGAACTTCGCGGACGTCGAAAAATTCGGAAAGTTGTTTCAGGAGCACAGCGAAATTAAATTTCGGCAGGCCTGCCACTACGCGATGCGTCGGCAAAATTGTCAGCCCTTTGCTGTGCGAATTTACGAGCGTCATCATCACTTTTTCGTAGTCGGCGTCGGGATTTGGAGCGGAATGCTTGGCGCGTTGCTCGTCGCGATAGGCAAGCGCGGTTTCGTAGCGGTGATGCCCATCGGCGATAACAAGTTTCTTATCGGTCATGATGGATTGGATTGTCGCGACTGAGCGGTCGTCGTCTATGCGCCAAATATAGTGGACGACGCCGAACTCATCGCGCATATCCATCGTGGGCGGCGCTTGCGAAACACTTTCTAGAATTGTGTCCAGGCGGCCGACGGGATCGTCGTACAACATGAAAAGTTGGCCGGTGTGCACACGCGTGCGGCGCAAGAGTTCCAGGCGATCCGCTTTTGGTCCGGCGAGAGTTTGCTCGTGACGGAAAACGACGCCGGCGGAATAATCCTCAAGCTTGCTTAGAGCGATCAAGCCTTTGCGGATGTGATGCTGCGTGGTGCCGGGAACTTCAAATTCCTGAAAGTATGCGTAAAACGCAGGCAAAGGATCTTGCACTAGAATTTTCGCGGTAATCCAATCGTCCACTGCTCGTGCGGCGCGCGTGTAAACGTCGCTTGGCGCAGTATCGTCCGCGTGCGCCGGGCCCTTTTCCACGGTGATCAAGTTGTACGGGCTTGCCGCGGCGTAGCGCTTCTGCATTTCGGGAGTGATTTTGTCGTAGGGCTGTGTAAGCACGCGCGCCGGATCGGTTTTTGCCGGATTGTATCGGTACGCGCGGAACGGGAACAGTTGGGCCATCGAACTCCCTCTTGGTATCGGCGCCTGGAATTTAATTTCGGAAAAACATTCTAACAGGGTGACGCCAGAAGCGCGCAGTTAGATGTGAGGAGCTAGTTCCGCTACAATGGAATTCTGCTGGACGATTGAACATTCAATATGGATCGCGACTTACAAAAGACTTTTCACGCCGTGCGTGTGCTCGTATTTGATTTGGACGGTACGCTGATAGATTCGGCGCTGGATCTAGCGCTGGCCGTCGCCGCGACGTTGAAGCACATGAAGCGCCCCCCAATTCCGCACGAGATTATCTACAGCTATGTGGGAAATGGCGCGCCGACACTCATCCGAAAAGCGCTGGGGCCGGACGCGTCCGAAGAAGATTGCCAGCGCGGACTGGAACATTTCCTGAGCTACTACCGCGAGCACATGCTGGACAACACGGTGACGTACCCCGGTGTGCGCGAAGGATTGGCGGAGCTCGCACGCTTTCCAATGGCTGTGCTGACCAACAAGCCCGTGCGCTTCAGCGAAAAAATATTGGATGGGCTGGGTCTCTCAACCTATTTCAGATTTGTTTACGGCGGAAATAGTTTTGAACGCAAAAAGCCCGACCCGATGGGAATGCAGCTTCTGCTGGCGGATTTCGGCGTGTCGCCACACGAAGCAATGATGATCGGCGATTCCGAAGTTGATGTGCAAACCGCGCGCAATGCGAATACCTGGGCTTGCGGCGTTACCTACGGATTAGGAAGCGAGCGGCTCGTTCAGCATCCGCCGGACGTGCTGCTGGATAGTCTGACGGAATTGCCGCCGCTGCTGAGTGGGGCGGCGAACGAGTGATTCCTATCAAGCTTGCTCGGCGATTTGCCTGCGCTACGGCCCGCCGCTAGCAGTGATCGTCGAAGATTTGGAAAGCGCTGCGACATCGAATACGTACGCAGTTTGCCCAGCGGTCAGCACAAAAAGGCGCTTGCCATCGTCGCTGAAACGGTACGTTGCGAGCGGACTATTGAATCTAAGCTCGTCGCGCTTCTCCATTGTAGCTAGATCGAAGATTTGCAATTGACCCGTTTCGTTTTCGGCCGCGAGCGTTCCAGAAGGAATGGATACCGCCGCCGCGTGACCAAATACCTTCGCTGATTGTTGGCCGGTTGACATTGAATAGATCTCGACGCGATTCTCCGAATCCGAAATTACGGCGCGATCACCCACCGCGAAGACGCTCACCGGCGTGAACGAGCCTTTGTTGGTATCTACCGCGAGCCCGCCCTGAAACTTCCCGGTGTGTCCATCAAATATTTCGATCAGGTAGTTCGCTTCATCTTTTTTCACTTGCTCCGACCTGCGCGCGAGGTCAGGATTTGCCTTCAGTTCACTGGTGGCCGATAGACTCGACATGCGCCACATGAAAGTGATGCTACCAGTAACCAATGAAACGAAAACTGTGGGTGTTTCGTTGGGAATCGGCCGCGTCCAGAGAACGCCATTTGTGGAAGCATCGCGCACTTCGAGAGTGATGTTCTGCCTGATGTTGTGGTCTTTGCCATTCGGTTTGGTGACGATGATGAACGGGCCGAACTGATCCGCGTGCGGTTCCTCTAGCTTGTAAGCCGGTGCAGACGAATGCGAAGACACGTTCAATTGGCCGATCACACGGCCAGTTTCCTGAAACTTTGGAAAATCCGCATAGAGGACGCCGTCCGGGGTGAAATAGGCGCCGAAGAATCCGCGGACGTAGAACGGCCGTTCATTCTTTGTCAAATCCCAAACGCCACCGCGCGAGCGTTCTGAAATGGCGAGGAATTTTAGATCTGGAGAGAGCGCCAAAGCCCGGAGCGGCGCCAACGGGCCTCGCGGCAAAAGTAGGCTGGCAGTTTCTTGCTTGGTTGAGACCTGCTTGAGTGCGATTTCACCGTTCGCGTGAGCCACCAGAGCGACGGAATCGAAAAGGTCGAACGCGGAATTTGGATCGGCCATGAATACTTTCTTCGTCTCTAGGTCCATTACACCTAATGAGTACTTTTCGATCGGCCGCAACAAGAGATACCTGCCATGCGCGGCCGGCTCAAGACTCTGAGGTCCAAGCGTTAGATCTTCCACCACTTCGCCACTCGGGAATCGCGCGACGGCTGAGCCGTTCGGAGTGTTCGCAACTACGCCAGCTATCTGATCGGGCGCGATGAAAACAAATTCGCGGTCGAGGAATTTCTTCAATGGCTTGCCGACAGGGATGGGTTTCAGTGAAGGCAGTTCCACGGCCAGCGCCTCGTCGCTGTGGGAGGACGCCAGGAAATAGTGCGCATCCGGCGAAAATCGCATCGTTGTGAGGCGATACCGCAAATCTTCGCGCTCGGTGCTTAGCAAGTACCTGAGTAGATCGGCCTGTTGCGCCGTGCCAAAACTCTTTTTCTCCAAGGCAGTTTGCCCGGTGGATACGTCGTAGAGAATCAAATTTAGTGTTCCCATGACACCGCCGTGCGGATCGTAAAAAAATTGATCCAGCAACTCTTCGCATGCCAGGAATTTGCCATCTGGAGAGAGTTCGGTCTGTGTACAGGAGCGCTGAATCACCATGTCGTGTAAAGCCGTACGCTGCTGGTCGGCAAGGCTCCATGTTTCAACGCGCAGCCCCGTGGTATAGAAAGAAATCGATTTTGAATCCGCGGAAAACATTGCAGGGTGGGCTTCTGGGGCGTCTACGCGAAACAAAGTTGCGAACGGTTCGCGTGAGAGCACGAAGATACTCGAGTCATCCTGTGCGACCGCATATTTTCCGTCGGGGCTGAATCGAAGGAAATGGATGTCGCCTCGCAGCGGCGGATTCAATTCCTGCTTCAGAACCACGCCGTGCAATGATTCCCGGTGACCGAGGCCGCTATAATTCATCACTGAAGTTTTCCATGCGGTGAAGTCTTCCGGTGAGGAAGACGGGCGGATCTCGCCGCATGGCCCGGGAAGGGACGGCATCTCGGCTTCTAATTGGCGCAAGCGTTTTTGCTCCGGTTTTGTTGCGCCGAACAAGTCTGAGAAAAAGCTGCCAGTCTTTCCCTTCGTCTCAGCAAACCGATCCCAGAACTGGACGAGGGCGCGAGGATCGTAGCCCGAAACCGAGGAAGCGTAGAGCCCGAGGCGATCTGCGATGATCTGGTTGGGTTCTTCCGCTTTTTCTATGCTTCGCCAAACGTCGGTTTTTTTCGCCTCGTTGTCGACGAAAAGTTGATACTTATCGAAAATGTCTTTCCTATCGGAAACGGAATTAACGCCGATCACTTTTCTAAAAAGCTCAGTCCATTCCATCGCGGTTTGATGGGCGACCATGTGGCCCAGTTCATGACCAAGTAGTCCCGCAAGTTCGTCCTCGTTGTTCATGAAGCCAACAAGTTTTCGCGAGACATAGATCCGGCCGCCGGCAGTGCCGAAAGCTTGAGCCTCCGGCTGGTCATACAATACAAACTGGAACTTCATTGAATTGGCGGACAAGTGCTGTACAAGACGGTCGCCCACTCGTTGCAGGTAGGCCGTCACGGTCGGATCATCAATTACGTGATATTCGCGCTGGAATCTTTCCGCGAAGGCGTCACCCAAATCCATTTCCTGCTGAGCGTTGAACATATTCGCGCCTAGATTGACTGTGGGAATTGGAGCAAGCGGACATGGCTTTTGAGCCTTGACGGCAGGCGAGGCAAGAATCGCCGCCACGATCGCAATAATTGGGAAGATGCTGAGTCGAACACGCAAAAGGGGCCTCCTAACAAGACGACCTGTGAAGTGCCGCGTAGACTACCATCTTCCTGACAGAAGATTCAACGGTTAGTTACGGTATGCGGGTGATCACTTCGACAGACTGGAGCGGTACCACTCCCACGTGCGGCGCAATCCTTCTTCAAAATTAATCTTCGGATCATATCCGAGCGATTTTTGCGCCTCGGTGATGTCCGCTTGCGAATGCAGAATATCGCCAGAGCGTGGTGGCTCATATTTCGCAGCGGTCTTTTTCCTTGATATTTTTTCTAACAAGCGCAAAATTTCGTTCAGCGTGTAGCGGTTGCCGGTTCCGATATTAAACGTGCGCTCGGAACAGTTTTGCGCTTCGCACGCGAGCAGATTTGCCTGCACAACATTTTCGACGAAAATGAAATCGCGCGATTGATCGCCATTGCCGAAGATGACGGGCTGTCCATCCGCAAGCAGCGTAGTGATGAATTTTGAGAGCACTCCAGAGTAAGCAGATGTGGGGTCCTGACGCGGGCCGAACACATTGAAGTACCGCAAGGAGACAGTCTCCAATCCATAGCAGCGGCCGAAAACTTTGGCATAAAGTTCGCCGACGAATTTTGTGACTCCGTAAGGCGAAATCGGATCGGCGCACATGCTTTCCCGTTGCGGCTGAATTAGGGCCTCGCCGTACGCGGCGCATGACGCGGCGTATACTAGCCGGCGCACTTTCGCGTCACGAGCGGCAACCAGCACGTTGAGCGTGCCATCAATATTGACGTGATTCGATTCGATCGGGTCTCCTACGGAGCGAGGCACTGAAGTTTGCGCCGCAAGATGAATTACGTAGTCGGCGCCCTCACACGCTTTTTGAACAGTCGGCAAATCGGTAATGCTGCCGCGGACAATTTCAATTTTTCCGGCCCACTGCTTTAGATTTTCCTCGCGACCCGCGGAGAAATCGTCCAGCACAACGGCGGAATGTCCGCGCCGCACAATTTCGTCGACAGTGTTGGAGCCGATAAATCCGGCGCCGCCGGTCACGAGATAACGCATCGAATGAATCCTCCTGGTGCATATGCCAAACTTCGCCGCATGTGTGAGTGGCGCGCCGTTCGCATTTCCGGTACGCTTTACTATATCGTGTTCAACACTCGCTCGCTGACCGGTCTTCACGCGCCGTTTGCCCGAATGCTCAACTCCGCACGAAAGAACATTGTGACCGCGTGCGTCGCGATTGCCACGTTTACATTCGCGGCGATGCTGCCGGCCGCCCCTCAGCAGAAAACGGCGAAGAAACCGAGCAAGCCGCCGGTAGCGGCCGCGCCAGCCGCGCCTTTCCGCAATTCGGAGAGCCTCTCGTACTCCGGCGCATGGCTCGGGCTAAGCGACGTACTTGCCATTCAACTCAACGCGAATGACGACCGGCCATTTAACGCGCATCCCGAATGGCATTTTCAGGCGCGCCTTCAAACTAAAAATCCGCTGCACTATATCTTGGCGGTTGACGATCATTTCGATTCCTACTCGGCCCAGGCAGATTTTGCCGGAGAGCAATTCGAGATGCATTTGAATGAAGGCTCAAAAGTTGAAAATCACATTCTACGGATTGCGCCAAGCCAGACTCCGCTTCCTGCGGGAACAACACAGGTACAACTTCTGCACGGAACCCGAGACGCGTTGGGATTTCTTTATTATCTCAGGACAGCGAACTGGCAGCAGACGACGGAAGTGCGCTCGCCCGTCTTCGATGGACGCAAAGTTTACGACGTCCGCGCTACGGTCATGACGCCACGAAGTGACCTGGCAGTTGCTGCTGGAAAGTTTACGGCGACAGGACTGAGCATTCGGCCGTTCCTGAACGGCAAGGAGCTCGCCGATACAAAAATCACTTTGTGGATCGCACAGGACGCCGCGCATACACCGGTGCTGATCGAAGTGGTGCTTCCGTTTGGATCCGGACGAGTGGAGCTTACGCAGGCGGTCCCGGGGAAATAATTATTTTTCGGAACGATTCCTTGGAATTATTCTTTGGCGCCGGGTCGGACTTCTTTTACTGAAGAGGCCCAGTCTTCCGGTGGAAAAGAGACTCGCCAGAAATTTGGAGAGGGAGTAATAAACTCCACGCCGACTTGCAGCCGCCCCGCTTCCGTTAATCCCTGATACACCACACGGCACATCTGTTCTTCGCTCGTCCGCGCATTCTTCACTAGGATTTGTTCAGTGTCGGCGACGGGTGGGGCGAGCAAAATCAGCGCGCCGTGCGCGTTCACAGCAAGCGTTTCGGTGGGTTCGGTTTTGGTATCGGGTTGGCCGGCTCTGCGCTCGGCAATTACCTGCACGCGGAGCAGCAGGCGCTGGCTTCGCCGTTGAGAGATTCCCTTTTTCGCGTTCGGATCAGGTTGCGGCATTGGCCCACATCAGCAAAGGACAATTTTGTCACGATGCCGCAGAAGTCTGCGCGTCGTGTTCCGCGTATCCACCACAAGCTGCGCCGATTCAACGATTGCCGGGTAGTCGTAACTGGTGTGATCGGTGGCGATGATTACGCCGTCGTAGCTCGCCAAAGTTTTCGCATCCAGCGGAATGGATTTCTTATCCGAGTAATCGTAGTGGCGCATCTTGAAGAGCTTCGGAAAGTGCGGATCGTTGTAATCCACATTGGCGCCGCGTCCCATCAGCAGCTCCATAATTTTCAAGGAAGGCGACTCGCGCAGGTCGTCCACGTCTTTTTTGTACGCCACGCCCAGCACCAGGAGTTTCGCTCCATTCACGGATTTTTTCTTTTTGTTCAAAGCCTCGCCGATCGCGTCCACCACGTGATAAGGCATCGCGGTATTCACTTCGCCGGCCAGTTCAATGAAACGCGTTGCGAAATCGTACTCGCGCGCTTTCCACGAAAGGTAGAACGGGTCAATCGGGATGCAGTGTCCGCCCAACCCGGGGCCGGGATAAAATGGCATAAAGCCGAATGGCTTGGTGGCGGCCGCGTCGATTACTTCCCAGATGTCGATTCCCATGCGCATGCTCAGTTGCTTCAGTTCATTCACTAGCGCGATATTCACGCAGCGGAAAATGTTTTCGAGCAGCTTCGCCATTTCGGCTGCGCGCGTTGAGCTGACCGGAACGACGCGCGAAACAACCTGCGTATAAATCGCCGCCGCGGCGCGTCCGCTGGGAGGATTTATGCCGCCGACGACCTTCGGAATTTGCGCCAGACCAAATTGCTTGTTGCCGGGATCCTCGCGCTCCGGCGAAAACGCCAAATAGAAATCGGTTGCAATATTTTCTGCGTCAGGGCCCCGCGCAATCGGACAGCGCAAGCCATTCTTTTCCAGGATCGGCAGAACGAGTTCCTCCGTTGTGCCCGGATAAGTCGTGGATTCCAGCACAACGAGCTGATTCTTCTGGAGATACGGCGCGATCGATTCCGTCGTGATCTGTACGTAGCTCAGATCCGGTTCGCGGCGCTCGTCCAAAGGCGTAGGAACGCAAATAATAATCGCGTCCATATCGGCGAGCTTGGAAAAATCCGTGGTCGCTCCAAAGTGTTTCGAAGCGACGTGCTGACGAATCTTGGTGACAGGAATGTGCTCAATATAAGTTTCGCCGCGATTTAATTTCTCGATCTTCGTAGTGTCCACATCGAAGCCGGTGACGCGATGACCCGCTTCGGCAAATCGCAGGCCCAGCGGAAGGCCAACATAGCCCAGTCCAATGATCCCTACTTTAAGTTGTGCACCTTTGAAATATTCCGGTTTGCGCTCTATCGGCATTGTTTCCATTCAACCTCGGCTGAGCGGCTCAGTCATAGTAGTAAAATTCGCAAAATCACTGTGCCATTTTGAAAGACGTTTTGAATATAACAGGAATCGACATCGCCAGGAACATTGCGTAGCACACCGATGTGCGCAAGGCGCAACATTTCATAGCGCGGCACGGACGACCAAATCTGGCCGTCCGTGCCGAATTAGATCTCTGGATAGCCCTTCGGATGCGCCCGTTTCCAAGCCCAGGCAGTCGTCAGGATGGATTCCAGCGTCGAGTAGCGAGGTTCCCAACTGAGCGTGCGCTTCAGCTTCGAAGCATCCGCTACCAGAACTGCTGGATCTCCGGGCCGTCGCGCGGCTTCAACCACCGGAATTGGCAAGCCAGTTACGCGACGCGCGGTGTCCACAACCTCGCGGATGGAATAACCGCGGCTATTTCCTACGTTGAACGCATCGCCGGAGACGCGGTCAATTTCCGTTAGGGCGCGCGCATGCGCCTCTGCGATATCCAGAATGTGAACGTAATCGCGCACGCAGGTTCCGTCAGGCGTTGCATAGTCGGTGCCGCGAATTTCAAATTTTGCGATTTCGCCCGTCGCGGCTTCCAAGATTTTCGGAATCACGTGAGTTTCTGTGCGGTGAGCTTCTCCGCGTTCCGGTGACGCGCCCGCCGCATTGAAATAGCGAAAGGAAACGTGCTTCAGTCCGGCGTAACGTGCGTAGTCGGCCAGGATATTTTCAAACAGCCATTTCGTTTGGCCGTAAGGATTGATCGGCGCTTTCGGGTGATCTTCGGGAATTGGAACTTGCTTCGGTTCGCCGTACACAGCCGCCGTGGAAGAAAACACAATTTTTTTCACGCCGTGCCGGATCATTGTATCCAGCAGGTTAATTCCGCCCGCTAGATTCACACGATAAAACGTGCTTGGTTCGCGTACGGATTTTTCAACCAGCGCTTCAGCCGCAAAATGCATCACGGCTTGAACTTCCGACGTGCT
The DNA here is from genome assembly GCA_036008485.1 of Candidatus Acidiferrales bacterium. Taxonomy (GTDB): domain Bacteria; phylum Acidobacteriota; class Terriglobia; order Acidiferrales; family UBA7541; genus DASTCZ01. Next base: position 10,025 of record DASYNR010000292.1, read on the forward strand.
GAAGATTTTATTCAGTTGATCTGTATCAAATAAATCGCATTTGTGAAATTCGCAGCCGGGCGGCACGGCGGCGCGATGTCCTTCGACAAGATTATCCACGACAATCACGCGATGGCGTTGTGCGATCAGAACTTCTGCGCAAACGCTGCCTACGTATCCAGCCGCTCCGGTAACCAAAACATTCATCCGAAACTCCTAAGCATGTTGAAATGAACTCTTAAATAATTGCTCGGAAGGCTAGCAGTTTACGAAGGGATTGTCAGCCTGCAACCACTATGCGGGCGTTACTGATTTTTGCTGATAGCACAGAAGGATCAAATCAGCGCGGCGGCGGACCCCGAATTTATTCAGCAATTTGGAAACATGGAACTTCACGGTGCGTTCGGAAATGTTCAGCTTCGATGCGATCTCTTTGTTGGAGACGTTTTCAAGGAGCGAATCCAGCACTTCACGCTCGCGCCGGCTAAGTTGCGTGTGATTATCTGGCTTCAAGCGGCGCTTCTGCTGGTCCGTCAAAATTGAATCGACAAAAGTGGAAAGAACGTTTCGCGGGACCCAGAATCCCCCGCCTGCTACAAGAGGAAGGGCGCGCGGCAATTGCTCGACGGCTTCGGTGTACGTGAGCAAGCCTTTCGCTCCCAGACGAAGCAGAGAGTGACTCGTGGCATCCGTGAGTTTTTCGCACACGACAATTACGCGCGCTTCCGGATGGCGGTCCAGGATTCCCACAATCAGCGAGCTTGTGTTCGGGCGAACCGAGTGTGCGTCCACCACAAAAATGTCGGCCTGCGGCAAAGCGAGGCTCGTGAGATCCGTGGCCAGCGATTGCTCCATTTGTTTGGTGACTAGACGAATTCCCGGCCGGGTGAGAATCCGCTCAAACTCGCCCAATACCAGCGGGTGCGGCGAGAGCAGGCAAACTGAAAGTGTGCGACTTTTGGCTGTAGTTGCCACTGCTAAAGAGGCTAGCGGATTTAGCGCCTCTGGGCAAGAGACGCGTCGAGTGTTGTTGTTATGAAGTTAAGTGCGTGATAGGCGTCAAAATCGAGCCAAAAGATTCATTTCCGAGGCCCGCTCGGAACTTCTAAATAATTTCCGAGCGGACGTTCCGTGAATACTAGGCTCGAGCCTTGTGATCCGCCGACGGATAGCCCTGATTGTAGTAGCCGCCGTATCCTGCGCGAGGTTCGGCGCGATTCAAAACTGCACCCAGCAGCGGACGATCGTGGAACGTGTCGCATGCCTTTTGCGCCAAATCGTAAGGAGTGGAACCCGCGCGGACGACCATCAGAACGCCGTCGGAAAATTTCGCGATGATGCTCGAGTCCGAAACTGGAATCGTCGGCGGCGAATCAATCAGGATCCAATCGAACACCGGTGACAACCGCTCGAGCAGTTGCTCAAACTTTCCATTCGCCAGCAGTTCCGTCGGATTGGCAATTGATTTGCCACCGGGAATCAGAAAGAGATTTTCATCGCGGCCGCGCTGCATCACCGCGAATTCGTCCATCTCTCCCAATAGATAATCGGAAAGTCCCGGACTTGATTCCGCTCCCAACGGAACGTGGAGGCTGGAAAGGCGAAGATCCGCATCGATGATTAGAGTGCGGCGCTCACGCTGGCGGACCAATGATTGAGCCAGATTGGAGGTCACAAACGTTTTGCCTTCACCAGGAAGCGCACTGGTAACTAAAACCGTGCGCAACGGCTGAACTGCGCGAACCTGATAGAGCCTCGTGCGAAGTGTCCGAAAAACTTCCTTGCCAGTGTTTTCTTCATCAGGGTTCGCGAAAAGCAGCATATCGGGATTCAGCTTCCAACGGCGCTGAGGGCACCGCGCAAGAAGCATTTCAATTGTGATGGAACCATCGTGCGGTGCGACCGGCTCGATGCCAGTGGCCTCGGGCGCTTCCAGTAGCGCCGCTGGTGCAAAAGAGGTCTGAGATTGCACTTCATTCCCATCTTGCGAATTGGCGCCACGGACTGCCTGCTGGGCGGCGCGTTCCTCTTGCGCTTTTTTTAGAGCTTCGTGTATTCGACTCATGGCTTCCTCTCTGTCGGCGGTTCAATCTCTGGATCTTGATGACCAAGGCGCTCAATTAGATTTGAAAGATTCTGAAGCAGCGATTGAACCAGAGGAGCGGATTCTCCGTTGTGCTTCAGCGCCGCCGCTTGCGCACCCGCTGAGGGCGGCTGTTCTTCAAGCTGAAATTCTTTCGCAACTTCTTCCACCGTTTCTCTTCGCACGGACTTATGCTGTTCAACGAAAGAATTGATCAGAGAATGTTCGCACAGCAGATTCGTCACGCGCGGAATTCCGCGCGCCAGGCGGTGCACCGCTTCGATTGCTTCCGGAGAAAAAATGTTGTTGTCGGTTGCTCCGGCAATTCGCAGGCGCTCTTGGATGTAGCCCGCCGTCTCTTCAAGCGAAAGCGGCATCGTCTTGCTCCGCAAAGTAATTCGCTGCCTCAGTTGGCGCAACTGAGGCTGCGCGAGCTTCACTTCAAGTTCCGGTTGGCCAGCCAGCACGATTTGCAAAAGCTTTTCCGTTGACGTCTCAAGATTTGTCAGCAATCGAATTTCTTCCAACACTTGATGCGAAAGATTTTGCGCTTCGTCGATGATAAGCACCGCCGGCTCGCCCGCTTTGTAACGTTCCAGCAGCCACTGGTTCAGACGGAGCAACACCTGGCTCTTCAGTTTCGATTCGCACGGGATTCCGAAGTCCGTCATCATGAAGTCCAGCAACTGTGTGACGGAAAGCCTCGGATTAAAAATAAACGCGGTATGCGCCCGCTGAGTCGGGAGCCAATCCAGCAACCGATTGAGGAGCGTCGTTTTCCCGGTGCCCACCTCTCCAGTCAGAAGGATGAATCCTTTTTTCGCCTGAATGCCGTAGGTCAGACACGCGAATGCTTCCTGCGTCTGCCTGGTCAGATACAGGTAGCGCGGGTCGGGATTGACGTTAAACGGGCTCTCTTTGAGCCCAAAGAACTCCTTGTACATGATTTCTCAGGCCTCAGGTCTTTGCCGGAAGCGCTTTGTCAGTGCCCCGCGCTCGGAAGACGATTCGAGATGCAAGCGAACTCGAAGAATCCAACACCGGCACCATGGCGAGTGTCGGCAACTTTAGCAAAGCTTCAATATCGCCTTCAGTTCGGAACGACTTATCGCGTATTTCTAGCAATAGAATCAGTGCCAAACCAATCGCCATGCCGCCTCCAAATCCGGCGGCAGCAAACAACGGACGGTTCGGATACGCGGGCTTATCCGGCAAGCTGGCCGGATCGAGTGGCTTGAATCCTCCACCTTCCTGGCGGCGCTGCAAAGCGACAGACATGCCGGAATCGTTGCGCTTATGAAGCAAAAGATCGTAATCAGCTTTCGCGGAATTGTTATCGCGTGTTAGTTCGGTATATTCCTGTTCGACCATTGGGCTGATCTGAACGCGGCTCTGGTAAAGGTTGTAGTTCTCCTGCAGTTTCTGTTGCTGCCTCTTCTTCTCCTGAATCGCCAGATCGGAAACTTTAATTTCCGAGCGCAGCTTTTGGATGTTTTCCGGCTCGATCACGTTCGCAGCCGAACCTGAATCTTCCTTTTCTTTCACTGGAGGATTTAGTTTGGCGGCCGTCTCGGCATCAGCCATTCTCTTCTTCAATTCTTGGATCTCTTGTTTTTTTGCTTTTACATCCGGCCAGTCATCGGTAAACTTTTCTTGCAGCTTTGCGAGCTCGTCCTGCTTTTGTTTCAGTTCCGTATCGATCGTCACCGGACTCGTCGTGCCCGTTTGTCTCGTTGCTCGAAAGATTGCAAGTTGCTGGCTGAGCTCGGATTCCCACAAAGCTTTGTTTTGCTCTTCGCGGTCCAACGATTGGGTCACCGCTTCCATCTGTGTGTTGGTTGACGTCAGCAGATTCAGGTTTGCCGCCTCTTGATCCGGAAGGGAGCCGAGATTCCGCCGCTTGAAATCAGCGAGCTTGGCGTCCTGCGCGTTCATTTTCTCCTGCGCCTCTTCGACCTCTTTGTCCAGAAAATCCATGATATGTGTATCTTCTTCTGCGCCGCTCTGAATATCTTCTTCCTCAAACATGTTCAAAATCTCTGAGCAAACTTGCTGCGCAAGCCTCGGATCGTTCAGCGTCACCTGAATACTGAAGCCCGGAAGCTGATTCGCTCTGGTGCCCTCCATCGCCGGTGTCGGTGTCACCTTGATCGAATCATGGAGCATGGTGATTCGCTCTTCGAGCGGAAGCCCTTTGTCGCTGAACAAACCGAATCGCTCAACAATTGGTTGAAGGCGAGTGCGGCTCAAGATTCGCTCCTTCATTGTCGTCAGCTTTTGACTAGAATCGCCGTTCAAAATTGGCTTCACGATCGAATCCGAAACCCGTTGCTCTTCGATCATCACCGATGTCACAGATTCATAGCGGTTCGGAATCCTCAATGAGACGAGATAAGCCGCCACACTCAGAACTACTGCCGGAATGATCAGCAGCCATTTGCGCCGGCGCAAAATTCCTGTGTAGTCTTCCGTTACCATCGGGCGGTGTCCAAGCATAATTTTTGCTCCTTAAGCGCGTTGCTGCTACCTCAAAGGTACTGGGCGCATATTCCACGTAACGCCAACCCAAATCTGGTGTTTAAGAAACGGATTAGCGCAAGCAGTGCCTACGCACGGCCCGGTGTTTGTTCCTTGCCGCAAGAAGGTGTAGTTGGCGTTGATGCTGAAGCTCTTGTTCAGTTGTCGGTTTATTCCTGCGGAAGCATAAAGACCGTCATAGGAAGCGGCTGTTAGGACGGTTCCCTGCAGAGAGCTATTCGTCGAATAGCCTACGGATCCGTTCAACGTAGTCCATTGTCCAAATTGGCGCGAGGCCGTAAATGTGGCGACGTTCGCTGTTGCTCCGGGTAGAATTCCTGAACCCCCGGAAACGCCGTGGGTGAAGCTGCCCGCCAATGATGTGTGTCCAAGTTGGTAAGTCACGCTGGCATTAGCGTTCCACGATGTCTTTACGCCCTGGCTCGGACCAAATAGAGTTGTGACCGTATAGAATTGGGGTCCCGCGCCCGCCTGAAACATCAGGCGATTAGAAATGTGCCGCCCGTATGTTACCTGCACCACATTACTGTTAACCGATTCAACGGCGGGACTAAAGCGGTATGCGCTGAACCCATAGCTAACGCCAAGCACATCGCGTGCGCTGAGTGAATAGTTGTATCCAGCCGAGAGACTTACATCCGTCGAGTCTAGAAATCCAGGGTTCGTAAAATGGAGTAATCCGTAATTGGCGTTAAATGTCCACGCTGATCGTGGACTCGCTTCATATTGAATCTGCGCCAGCGCCGTATTGCCCAAGCGCTGTCCGGGATTTGTAAGAATGGTCTGGCTCAGAGGCACGAAGGGATTCACCAGAGTGACCCCAAGGCCTCCACCCGCGCCGCCAAATCCAAAAGAGGAATCTGGCAAGTAGTTGAACAGGTCGTCGAGAGTCAACGTCCATCGGTGGAACTGAAGCGTCTCGGAAACTTCCAGTTGATGATAGGACGAATCATTTATCGAATTCTGCGCATCGATGTATCCGCCTCCGATATAACGCACCATAAAATCGCTGGTGGCTCCAGTCCGGTGCAACGCAAAATTGCCGCCAACGGTGCTCAACTCGTCCCATCCCGTTGTCCCTGAAGTGTTTCCAAAATTTGAGTCGAACAATTCGCTGAAAGTCAGCCCTGCCGTAATTTGACTGTGAGCGTCTCCCGAATCACCGATATTGGGCGCAAGTCCTCCCGTTACCGTGGTACTGGCGGATTGCACCGGCGATGCGGGCTGAGTACTCTGGCCGGACTGCTGGCTACCGCCAGTGGGCACTGGACTCGTAGGCGGAGGCGTCTGCTGCTGTCGCGCCTGCGCAACCGGCACGCACAGAGCTGCCGCAATCATCGGGGCCCACATCAGTTTGGTTATTCGTCGCATTCTATGCTCCTTACCGAACTGTTCCTACGGGACGACGATAGTGTCGTTGGGCTTCAACAGGATGTCCTGCTCCGGGTGAACGCCTTTCATGACTTCCTTGTAATTGAACGACAATCGAGTCACTTGGTTGTTCTCGGTACGGCGAATCTCGATTTTTGTCTGCTTGGCAAACTGCCCCAGACCACCGGCGCTTGCGATCGCCTGCAGCACCGTCATACCTGGAATCATTGGAAACGTTCCGGGCTTTCCAACTTGTCCCAGGACATAAATGAACTGGCTTCTGATTGCAGTGACGGTCACGGTCACGAGTGGATCTTTCATTCCGTGCGTTGTCAGTTTCTCGACAATCGTTTTCATGAGCTGCATCGGAGTCCTGCCCGCTGCTTGAACATCGTTGAGCAACGGCAGAGAAATCATTCCATCCGGCCGAACTGGAACGACGCGCGACAAATCTGTGTTTTCCCACACGCTTATGTTCAGCTCGTCGCTCGGTCCGATCACGTAAGACGTGTCATTCGCAGTGGGCATCCCGGGCGCGCCCTGTGTCTGCGCGGGTGCCGTTGCTGTCGTATTCTGCTGGTTCTTATCCTTGGAATTATTCTTCTGCGCTGAAACAGGCAGCGCTATCGCCGGAATCAAGAACAAAATCGCAAATTGTGAAATCCGTTTCATGATCTTCTCCTACGACACATCTGCGTCTTCCAAACCCAACTGCTTCAACTTGTAAAGCAAAGCCTTGTAGCTAATCTGAAGTTCTCCCGCCGCCTTTTTCCGATTCCAATGTGTGCGTGTGAGCGCGCGCGAAATCAATTCACGCTCCGCCTGACGGCTCGCCGCGCGTGCTGCCGCCTTCAGTGACGATCCGGAACTGGGCCCGGGCTTAAGCACTTCCCGCGAAATATCCACCAATTCGGCAAGAGCCGATTCGGAATCGCCCGTCGCCACAATTTTTTTCATCGTGTTTTCAAGTTGCCGAACATTACCCGGCCAGGAATAAGCTGCGAGCCGCGCTAATAGCTCGGCGCTCAGCATCGGACGTGTACGCTCAAACAGGCTGGCATATTTCGTCAGGAAAAAATCCGCCAGTTCGGGCAAGTCTTCGCGGCGCTCGCGCAAAGGAGGCACGCGCAGGCAAATACCGTTTAGCCGGTAATAGAGTTGTTCCTCAAATTTTCCAGCGCGCAGATTGTCTTCTAATCCGCGGCGCGCAGAAGAGATTACTCGCGAACTCAATGAATATTCTCCCGGTAACGCGTCGCCTTCAGCCAACAAATCCAGAAGCATCTGTTGTCCCGCCGGCTCAAGTTCGCTAAGGTCGTCAAGAAAAACCGTTCCCCGAAATGAACCCGGCGTGGCAGCCCCGCTCGCGAGGGATTGGAGTTGAACGGGCAGAGTGCCAGGTGCGAAAGCACGGCAGCGCGTCTTGATAAATGGTTCGTCACGCCGATCCGAAAGTCGGTGAATCTGCAATGCCAAAACTTCTTTGCCCGCGCCGCTTTCACCGATCACCAAAACCGGAATGTCGGTAGCAGCTGTGTCCGCAACTGTCCGGCGTAGCACCTGCATCGCCGGGCTGACGCCCCACACGTAAAACTGACTTGGATTAATAGGACCCCCGCGCTCGCTTTCAGCCGTTTGAGGGTCCAATGGACTTACCCGCATAAACTCGCAGCCTCTCTAAAGACACCCGTCTGGATAGGCAAACTTCTCACAACTGTGGAAAAGCACGGGACGTGCCACCCCCCGCGTGTGTCGAGGTAGCTGCGATATCTTCATAAACCGCTGAAAATGAAGACTTTAGACGAATTTCGAGGGTTCAAAATGGCCCAATGCTACCCCAGATTAGTCCAAAATAGTTCCACTTGGCGGAAAAGCCTTAGCCTACCCGCTTTGAGCTATTGGGATCTTTGCGAGTCGGGTCATCAGATGTATTGCCTGAATTGCACCACTCCCAAAGCGGCTTCTCGCTAACTTTTTCCTTATCCGGCTCAATGACGTCACCCTCGGTTCTTCGATCAGTTTCACGGGCCACCCCCTTGAATTGGGTTGCCGTTTTCCCTCATCCTATTTTGCTGGACACACTGAGCCAGAAAACAGCGCGAACCGAGACGCCGCTCGGTGTAAAGTTTTTCTAGGCACTGAGTTTTTGTGGGGTCCATCGGGACTCAGAGG
>DASYNR010000293.1:0-9757 GCA_036008485.1 Candidatus Acidiferrales bacterium
TGCGCCCTCAAGGGAACGACCTTCGAGGGCGCAGCAAGCAGCGCCCCTACATCGCCAACGCGTCGCGCGCACATCAGAATGAGAGGGCGACGCGCGGATTTAGAGGACCTGGGCACTGCCTTCCCGTTGTGACCCTTTCGAAAACCCATTCGAATAACTTTCCACAGCTTTCTTTTGAGTGCCGCGGGGCCGCAGCAGTATTCGAGCGTCGCGGGGCCGCAGCGCATCGCGCCCCGCCGACAAAGACGACAGCCGCACCTTGTCGGCAAAGACAAAAGCTCGCGCCCCGCCGGCAAAGACGACACCTCCGTAAGATATTTAGTACTAAGTACTTTTATTTAATTGACTAAAATCCCTGACCTGCGCTACCCTGAAGCGCAGACTTGGACGATCCGCAGAAGCATTCTTAAGGGAACAGCAGATTCCTCGCCGCAACTAGGTGTTCGCGCCTCGGAATGACGGCGTGGAGCAAGGCGCGCAGACCTGAAAAGAAAGGTCTGCGCCAGCCAGCATTTTCAACCTGCGGGAGTCGAGTGCGTGTTGTATCTGAACGCCGTCCATCAGTGTGAAAACAAACGGCTTAGAGGTAAGTCCTTTGTTTTGATATTGATGCCAAAATCGCATGACCTAACTCCTTTGTTTTGATATCGATGCGCACAACAGGGGGGAGGGGGTGGGGTGGCAGAGTAGTAACGGGGTGGGGCGGAGAGAAAGGCCCCGGCATCAGAATGCGTAACCCGAGATCCTTCGCTGCGCTCAGAGATGACGGCAAAAATCTTACGGCGTGAGTCAAAAGCCTTATTGGAAACGGCCCACCTGAAGGTGGCCCCTACGTAGGCAACGTTAACGGCGAGGGATCAAATTTTGGGGCGCTTGGTCCAGAAGACGTTTTGGCGGTTCTTGAAATAGATGGATTCGCCGTTCGAGGTGTCGTAAAAGAAGGAAACCTGGCCGGGCAAGTCGTTGGCAACAAAGGTGATGGTGTAGAGAGTTTTGCCGTCTACGGATTCGGCGTTGACCGATTTGACGAAACCGACGGAGACTTTCGCTCCGGGTGTGCCGAAATTGACGGAGACGGGATCGATCTCAAAGACGCGGTCGTCGTAGCGGGGATCGGAGGAGACCCATTCGCCGACAAGCGTGTCTGGCACCATGTGCGCAGAAGGGCCCCAGATTAATGCCGCGCCGACAAGAAGGACGAGGATTAGTCCGAATCCGAAGGCCAGCCTTACGACGGATGATTCAGTCCACTTCGGCAGCGTGATGATCATGGGCTCCACTCCAACTTTCTAGCGAAAAATTTTAGAACAAATTCTGCGGCCTCTGATACTGAGAGGCGGGCCGATATTTAGTCGCCTGCTAATACTGCGCGGCGGGGCCGGTATAAGCGCCGCTGCTGCCGCGGATAATGTCGTCCAGGCTGACGGCGGAGCCTAGGCCGGCGGCGGTGAGGCCGTCCTTGCCGAGGCTGTAGAGGTCGTAATCCTCGTTCAAAGGAACGAGGAAAAGATCCGTGCGCAGGATGCCGCCATTTCCGGTTCCGGTAGCGTGATTGAAATATTGATATGGATTGCCCCACGGATCGATCAGGGATGTGGCTTCAATTTGCGTGAGGTCAGCGGGCAAAGAGCCGTTGTTGGTGGCCTGATAAATCGTGATGTTGACCTCAATGGCGTGAAGCTCGCCGGTTGCGCGGGTGACTCGGGCTTCGTCCAGGGCGGCCATAAGGTGCGGAACGGCCAGAGTAACGATGATCAGAATAATGCCCATGACGACGAGCAGCTCGATCAAGCTGAAGCCGCGGCTGCTGTGGCGCGCGCGGCGGTGACGTCGAGTGACGGCGAGAGGAGCCGTTGAAGAGCGAAAAATCGCGTGAAACGGCAATGCAACAGACTGCGAACTGGCCTGGGCGTTGGGCATGGGCGTTTGGTTGAGCCTTTCCGAACTGGAATATAGGGCTTCCAGAACGAAATTTCTCCCCAAGATTTCACTGTCCGTGCGGCGGGGGGACCGACGCGGACTAAAAGAAAGATCCGACAGCATAATCTTGTCAAAATTTCAGGAGCGGAAACAATAGGCTGTTCCAGATTAGGAAATAGTACGAAAGACAAACGGAGGACGAGGCACATTCGTGGATGAGACCGGGGCGGTGGGCGGAGCAATAACGTGTGCGTCCGATGCGGCCTGCGGCGCATCTATCCAAATACCGGCCAAAGTTGTAACGCGGCATGATGCGGCGATACAATGGCCGCGGACACTGGCTGCACTAGACATAGAAACGTTGCACACAAAAAGGAGAGTCCATTGCCCTACGAACTTCCGCCACTTGGCTATGCGTTTGACGCGCTTGAACCTCATATTGATGCGAAGACGATGGAGATCCATCACGATAAACATCACGGCGCTTATGTGACCAATTTGAATAAGGCGCTGGAAGGTCAGCCGAATTTGGCTTCGCTTTCCATTGACGACCTGATGCGGAAAATTGATACCGTGCCCGAAGCAATTCGCACCGCAGTGCGAAATAATGGCGGCGGTCACTGGAATCATTCCATGTTCTGGAAACTGATGAAGAAGGATTCGCACGGAGTTGGCTCGCCAAAAGGAGCGATTCTGGAGGCGATTAATTCGGCGTTCGGATCGTTTGACGAATTCAAAACGAAATTCGCGGCGGCCGGCATGGCGCGATTTGGGTCCGGCTGGGCTTGGCTGGTGAATAATAATGGCAAGCTGGAAATTTTGTCATTGCCGAATCAGGACAATCCGCTGATGTCCGGCGGAAAAGCGGTGATGGGCGTGGACGTTTGGGAACACGCGTACTATTTGAAATATCAGAACCGCCGCGCGGATTATTTGGCGGCGTGGTGGGAAGTGGCTGACTGGGACGCGATCGATCAGAATTTTATCGCGTCACGGCGATAATTTTTAGAGACGACGTAAAAGGAAAAAACTACAACGGCCTGTCGCGAGAGCGCCTTTCTGCTCACGACAGGCCGTTTTGCTGCGGACCTGGAAAATTTTTTTGCAAAACAAATTCATTCGCGAAAAAATTAATTAGCCGAAGGCCGCTGCTGAACGGTTCGGAAAATACGAAACTTTTTTATTGGCCGAGCTGGCCGAGCGATTTGAGTTGGCTGCATTGGCGGAATTCATCGAGCCATTTGCGCGCGCGTCGGATTCATTCTTAGCGTTAACGGTGCTGTTTGATTGACCGAATACGCGCGCGGATGAAAAGTTGGAAAGCTGCGAACGAGTGTTGACTCCGAATTTGGCGAGCAGCGCGGAGACGTGAAATTTCACTGTGCGCACGCTGATGGAAAGTTGCGAAGCGATTTCTTTGTTCGCGAGATTTTCTGTGACGGCGCGAAGAACTTCCCTTTCGCGCGGACTGAGCGCCACCGCTGAAGTTCCGACGCGGGCCGTTTCCAGAAGTGATGCGGCGCGAGCGCTGATATTTTCGTTGAGGGCTTCGTCGGCACAAACGACCAGGACAAGATCCTTCGGCGAACAATAATGAGCGATGCAATAAACGGCGAGCGAGCCGGCGATGCGGTCAAGCGGCAGACTGCCGTTCTGATCGGGATCAACTGTGAATCTAGCGGTACCAGTTTTCTTGTCGCAGAATACGTACGAATTCTGCCGTTGGCTTCGCGCGCGCTTCGATAATATGCGTGCGCTTTCACCAGATTTGAACATGTTGCGTACGTCTTTCAAATGGCCCGTCCTTCCAGGCGCCACACGCGCTGTAGGTTTAGTGATGTCGGTGCAAAGATGAAACAAAGCTTACGCGGTCGAAGCTCCTATTTTTATGTTCTGATTGAGATTAGTTCATCGCAGCGCAAGAAATTTTGCGTCGGCTGCGCGCCAGCGGGAGGGTTGCCGGCACTTTACATGATTCCTGTAGAACAACTCCAACTTTTCGAGCACGATCTATAAAATGAGTGCGTCCGTCGCTGGTACGGCCTTTGTGCGACGGTAGTAATAGTACCCACGCTGATGAAGCAATTTCTGTACCAAGCGAGAGTTTTTTGCACATGTCTAATAGTTTCAGAGGCTTACGCGAACGGATGCGCTGGACGGGTCGAAACAAGAAAGTGAGCGCTAGGTAGAGTTTTCCATATACAGTAAAATGTTCCCTTCTATACAGTGTTCGCTGAATAGGCTGAGGGTCCTGGGGATGCATGGAGGGTGAATGATGATGCATTGGGCGGGAATTATTTTGTCGGACTTAAATATACTGCCGCCTTCGGGCGGCGCGGCGATGGAGCAGATCACGCTCCGGTGGATTCACATTGTTTCGGCGATCGCATGGGTTGGCACAATCTATTTCAATGCGCTGGTTATAGTGCCGGGACTCATGAAACTTGATCCCGCGAGCCGGGGGAAGATGGCGCTGGCGATCATGCCGCGCTCGGCGGCGCTGGCGCGTTATGCGGCGTTTGTTACGTGGCTGGTGGGATTCCGCTACTTCATGATTTATGCGCAGAGCGACGCGGTGAACGCGGGAAATCCGTCGCTGGCGTGGCGATGGATTGGAATCTGGTTCGCGTGCTGGTTTGTGGCATTCACGATTTTCATGGGTGCGATTCAATCGGGAAAACTTTCCGGGCCAGTGCTGAATTTGCTGGCGCTGCTTTTGGTGGCCGGCGCGGCATGGGCGAATTTGACATGGGTGGCGGGGCCGGCGACGAGCAACAAGACGTTGTGCATCAGCGTTGGCGGAGGAATAGGAACGGTAATGTTTTTGGCGGCGTGGGGAATTGTGTGGCGCTGCCAGAAAAAATTGATCGGGTGGACGCGCGCGGCGGTGGAACAAGGTACGCCGATGCCCGCGGAAGCTGCGAAAGTGCAGCAAATGTTGGGCCAAATAACTACGATAGGATGCTGGCTGACAATTCCGCTGCTGTTCTTCATGGAAGCGTCAAGTCACTTTCCGATTTTTTCCGGGCGATAATTCGCGCAGAAGCAAAAACTGCGACGTGCTGGTTGCGCAACGCTTTTGAAACGGTTGCGTGACGGCGAGTGATGTAATCCGCCACAATTCCCACGAACATGTCTGCAGATAATCCAATTATTCCGCTGGCGCAAATTCCGCCCGACGCTGAAGCGCCGAAGAAATCGTCGCCCGCGTTGGGCCGACAAATTGCGGGCGCGACAGTAATCGTGATGGCGAGCGTGCTATTGAGCCGCTTGCTGGGATTTTGGCGCGAGTGGGAGGTGGCACATCAGGTCGGATCAAATGCGACGACGGATGCGTACTATGCGGCGTTTACACTGCCGGATTTTCTGAATTATTTGGTGGCGGCGGGATCTCTGAGCGTCACATTCATTCCTGTATTTTCAAAATACATGGCCGAGAAAAATGAGGAAGAAGGCTGGCGTGTATTTTCGATTGTCATAAGTTTTATGGGACTGGTGATGATCGGTGTGGTGATTCTGGCAGAAATATTTGCGCCGAACATTGTTTCGTGGATTGTGCCGGGATTTGGAGCGGCGGAAAAAGAGCACGTGGTTTCGCTAACGCGATTGATGTTGCCCGCGCAATTTTGTTTTTATATGGGCGGAATTTTAAGTGCGGTGCAGTATGCGAAGAATCGATTCATCGTGCCGTCGCTGGCGCCGCTGATTTACAACCTTGGAATTATTTTGTGTGGCGTGCTGCTTTCATCGCGCATGGGGATTACTGGATTTGCGGTGGGCGTGCTGGTTGGCGCGATTGTCGGAAATTTCCTGCTGCAAGTTTACGGCGCAAAACAGGCGGGAGCGAAATTCTTTTTCTCGCTGAACATCCGGCACCCGGGATTTATTTTGTTTGTGAAGCTGGCAGTGCCGATCATGCTGGCGCTTTCGCTGGCGTTCACGGACGACTGGATAATCCGCTGGTTCGGATCGCATTTGCAGGCTGCGTCGATTACCTGGCTCAGTTACGGGAAAACTTTGATGCGCGTGCCTCTGGGAATTGTGGGACAGGCGATTGGAGTGGCGTCGTTCCCTGTGCTGGCGCATTTATATTCTGAAAAACGGATGGCGGAGCTGGACAAAATTTTGAGCGGCACGATGAAAGGAATCATTTTGTTGTTGATGCCGATTACCGCGCTGACGGTGGCGATGAGCGTGCCGCTGGTGCATTTGGTTTTTTCGCACACGCGTCTGCTTGAGCCGGATTACCTAGCGACGGCGGGAACGCTGGTGTGGTTTTCGTTGGGAATGATTGCATGGGGAGCACAAAATATTTTGGCGCGGGCTTTTTATGCGATGCATGACACGATTACGCCTGCGGTTGTGGGCACGTTAATTACACTATTGAATTTGCCGCTGTACTGGTTGCTGGTGCGGCACATGCAGCATTTGGGATTGGCGGCGGCGAGTTCGGCGGGGATCACGGCCTATACGATAATTTTATTTGTAATTTTAATCCGGAAAACATCGGGCAGCGGGATGCGCGGGTTGATGAGTTTTTTTGCGAGAGTGACGGTGGCGTCTGGAATTGGGGGATTAATTTGCTGGGAATTTGTCGAGTGGCTGGGCGGTCGAATTTCGTGGAAAACATTTCATGGGGCGTTTATTGATTTGAGCGCTGGAACAATCGTGGGAGTGATTTTGACGATTGTATTTTTGCATTTGTTTGGCGTGAAGGAAGTGAAGGGCTACGTTAGACGGATCGCGATGAGATTCACAGGCACTGCCGCTTAATATTTGAATTTTTCGCGAGACGCGTATAACAACATGTGATTGTTCGTGCCGAGTTCGTGATTTAGAATGGCGCCTTATGCGCGACATTCGATTTGCCTTCCGCGTCCTGTTAAAAAATCCCGCGTTTACGGCGCTTGCGATCGTCACGCTGGCGCTTGGCATCGGAGCGAACACCGCAATTTTTACGGTGGCCAATTCAGTTCTGCTGCGGCCGCTGCCTTACAAAGATCCCAGTCAATTGGTGAGAATCAGCACGGATCGTGAAGGAACCAACGAGCTTTCGCTTCCCTACTACACGCTTCTTTCCAGCACAAATCAGTCATTTTCGGGGGTGACGGCCTATCAACATGACGTTGTTAATTTGTTGGGACGGGACGGCGCCGAGGAATTACAAGCTGAGCGTGTGACATGGAATTTCTTTGAAGTTTTGGGCGCGCAACCTTTAGCGGGACGAACGTTTACGCCTGACGAAGATCAGCCCGGTGGCAAACAAGTAGTGCTGATCGGCGCGGAACTGGCAACTCGGCTGTTCAATGGGGCGCAAAACGCAATTGGACACAACATTTCGCTAGACTCCAAGGACTACACAATTGTTGGCGTGCTGCCGGCAAAATTCGGAGTGCAGTTGATGGGGCGCAAAACAGAAGTCTGGATGACGCGCATCATCGAATTGAGCATGGTGACACCGGCCCGCGCGAATATTGGAGGCATGTATTATGACGCCGTCGGACGATTGCGGCCAAGCGTCAGTTCCGCGCAGGCGGGTGCTGAAACTGACGTAATTTATCAGCAATACAAACACGATAAGCCCGGCAATTTCGACGCTACCAAACCTGTTTTCATGACGGTGAGCGATCTTCACGCGAACTTGGTTTCGGATGTCCGTCCGACACTTCTGATTCTTTCCGCGGCGGTTGGATTTGTTTTGTTAATTGCTTGCGCGAATGTTGCGAGTCTTTTGCTTTCGCGCGCAATCGGCAGAAAAAAAGAATTTGCTGTTCGCAGCGCGCTGGGAGCGCCGAGATCGGCGCTGATTCGTCAACTGCTTATCGAAAGCGTGCTGATGGCGGCAGCAAGCGGCATTCTGGGGATTTTACTTGGCCAGTTGGGTACGCGATTTCTTGGCGCGTTTACCCAAACGAATCTGCCGCAAATTGCTGACGTGCCGATGGATTTGCGTGTGCTTACTTTCGCGCTATTGATTTCCGTGTTGAGCGGAATTTTATTCGGACTGACTCCGGCATTGCAACTATCGCGTCCGGATTTGAGTGTGATGTTGCAGGACGAAGGACGCGGCGCGGCGGGAAATCGGCGGCGGAATCGAGCGAGAAGCATTATTGTCGCGGTGCAGGTGGCGCTTTCGATGATTTTGTTGATCGGCTCCGGATTATTAATCCGAAGTTTCGTAAAGCTGCGAACTGTGGAGCCGGGATTTGATGCGAAAAATGTTTTGACGGCGCAAACATTTCTTCCTCCTTCGAGTTATCCGCAATCCGCGCAGCGGATCGCTTTTTATCAGGACGCGCTGCAGCATTTGCAGTCGATTCCCGGCGTGGAATCGACGGCGATCTCGACGGCGTTACCGGTGCTGGCGACGCATGCGACGCCAGCACGATTTGAGGGTCAGCCGGAAGTGGATTTGGGCCACCGCCCGATCGTGTTGATCGAATCCATCAGCCCGGATTATGCGCGCACGATGGGCGTGCCGGTGATCGAAGGCCGCGAATTCAACGGGCTAGATGACGCGAAGGCGGCACCGGTGGTGGTTGTAAATCGGATAGTTGCGCAGCGTTACTGGCCGAACCAAGATCCGATTGGAAAGCTGGTGTGGATCGGGAACCTTCCGCCTGCCCGCGTTGTGGGCATGCTGGGCGACATCAAAAACGAAAGTCTCGCCAAGTCTGCGCAGCCTGAAATATTTTTGCCATATCCGCAGCTTCCTTCGGCGACACTTTATCTGAGCGTTCGCAGTTCGATGGATGTTCGCGGCCTGGTATCGGCGTTGCGCACACAAATCGCGGCAATTAATCCGAGCCAGCCAGTGAACGACATTCAATCGATGGATGAACGGCTGGAGTCGTCGAGCGCGCAGACACGTTCGATGATGCTGTTAATCGGAGTATTTTCGGCGACAGCGCTGATTTTAGCGGTGGTTGGAATTTACGGCGTGATTGCTTATTCAGTGGCGCAGAGGACGCAGGAGTTGGGGATTCGTATTGCGCTCGGCGCGTCGGATGCTGACATTCTAAAGCTCGTGGTTGGAAATGGATTGAAGTTGGCCGGTGTGGGAATTTTGATTGGAGTTGTTGCATCGGTTGCGTTGACTCGATTGATGGCGAGCTTTCTTTACAAAACCAGTGCGACGGATTTATTGACGTTTGCGGGAAGTGCGTTTGTGTTTGCGCTGGTGGCGGCGGTGGCGAGCTATTTGCCGGCGCGAATGGCGATGAGAATTAATCCTACGGATGCGTTGAGATCGGCGTAGGAGATTCCCGGGTTCAGCGAACCCGGGCTACACATTTCGCGGACTACTTCATTAAAGATTCCACTTGTTCTTCCACGTGACGGCGGAATTCCAGCGGGTGGGCCATTTTCTTGAATGGTTCGGGTGTGCCTCCGGTGCCGCGAACGATTACGGTGCCGAAGCCGAGGATGCGTCCTGACATGGATTCTTCCACGGCGATGCTTTCGATTTTTTGAAGAAGAATTTCGAGAGTGCGGCGGCCGAAAACTCCCTGCTTGATGAGGACGCGTTTATTGGTGACGGCCATTTCGGTGGCGTTGCGTTTTGTGAGGCCGATGCCGAATACGAGAGCGGCTGCGACGATTAGTCCGACGCCGATTTCTTTCATGTTGTCGACGTCCGCGTTGGCGTAGTGATAGACGAGGTAGCCGCCGAGGCCGAGCAGGATTAATGATGGGACGATGACAGGCCAGAAAAGGACGACCCAGCTAAGGCGCGTTTCGTAGAGGAGTTTTTCGTCGGGGATTAGGTGCTTGCTGGCGTAGCTCATGTGGAGGCCTCCGGTGATGAGGATGCAATTAGAGATTCAACATGAAATAT
>DASYNR010000294.1:0-4134 GCA_036008485.1 Candidatus Acidiferrales bacterium
CCCCTATTTAAATGTTGACCCCGGCACCATGTCGCCCTATCAACACGGCGAAGTTTACGTGACCGACGACGGCGCGGAAACCGATCTCGATCTTGGCCACTACGAACGCTTCACGCATGCGAAATTAACGCGCGATCACAATTGGACGACCGGAAGAATCTACGAATCCATTATTTCAAAAGAACGCCGCGGAGATTATCTCGGAAAGACTGTTCAGGTAATTCCTCATGTCACCGACGAAATAAAAGCCGCCTTCCGAAAAGTTGCCGAAGGTGTTGACGTTGTGATCGTAGAAATTGGCGGAACTGTTGGCGATATTGAATCGCTGCCGTTTCTTGAAGCGATCCGCCAAATGCGTTTGGAACTTGGTCCGGAAAATACAGTTTTTGTTCACGTCACATTAGTTCCGTTCATCGCGACTGCCGGCGAATTGAAAACCAAGCCGACTCAACACAGCGTGAAAGAAATGCTGAACATCGGAATTCAGCCCGATATTCTTTTGTGCCGCAGCGATCGCTGGCTTTCGCAGGATCTGAAACGCAAAATCGCTTTGTTCTGCAACGTCGCCGAAGCGCGTGTAATTTCCGCGCAGGATGTGGACACAATTTATGCGGTTCCAGTTGAGTTAGCGCGCGAAGGTTTGGACGATCAACTTTTACAACTTCTGCACATGGAAGCGCCGCCGCGTAAATTTGAAAAGTGGATGAACATGCTCGATCGCATGCGCAATCCGGAAAGCGAAGTGCGCATCGGCGTCGTCGGAAAATATGTCGAGCTTGGTGACGCCTATAAAAGTCTAAGCGAAGCGCTGATGCATGGCGGACTCGCGCACAACGTGCGCACTGTAATCGAATGGATTGAAGCGGAAGAATTGGACTCAATGGAAACTGCCGCCGCGCGTTTAGCAAGTGTGGACGGAATTTTAGTTCCCGGCGGGTTCGGCAAGCGCGGAATTCAAGGAATGGTTTACGCGATTCAACTCGCGCGTGAAAAGAAAATTCCGTTCTTCGGAATTTGTCTGGGAATGCAATGCGCCACAATTGAATATGCGCGCGACGTCGCCGGGTTAAAACACGCGGACAGCACCGAATTTGATCCCAACGCGCCCGATCGTGTCATCTATAAATTGCGCGAACTTCTTGGCGTGGACGAAATGGGCGGCACCATGCGTCTCGGCGCCTGGCCATGCGTTTTGCAGCCTGATTCTTTCGCTGCGCGCGCTTACGGCAAATTAGAAATCAGCGAGCGTCATCGACATCGCTACGAATTTAATCGCGAGTACGAAAAAACTTTATTGGCCGCGGGATTCCGCATCACTGGAAAAACTCCGGACGGAACTTACGTGGAAATTATCGAAGCGCCCGAACATCCGTGGTTTGTTGGATGTCAATTCCATCCGGAATTTAAATCAAGTCCTCTCGCACCGCATCCTCTCTTCGCCGCATTCATCGCCGCTTCAAACGAACACCGCACAAAAAGTTCTCGCGCCGCCGTTGCGAAAAGTGGAGCGAAAGCTGCGGCAGCTTCCGGCGCGCAAACAGAAACTCACGTCATCGAAGAAACCGGTTCTATCCGCAAAGCGTAATTCGATGCCTTCCGATTGAAAATCTTTCAGTTCCCGCATAGTCTTGTCGTTCTGGCTTTGCACAATATGAGCGAAACTCACGAAATTCAAATTGGGCCGGTGCGCATTGGCGGAAATTCGCCGCTGGTTCTGATTGCGGGTCCTTGCGTGATAGAAGGCGAAGCGCATGCGATGCGAATGGCGGAACGCATCGCGAAGATCGCCGGTGATTTGAATGTGCCGTACATTTATAAAGCGTCGTACGACAAAGCCAATCGCACGTCGCTGAATTCGTTTCGCGGACCGGGAATGTCTGAAGGTTTGCGCGTGCTGCGAAAAATAAAAGATGAATTTCATTTGATGATTCTTTCCGACGTGCACGACGTTGCACAAATCGCGCCGGCCGCGCAAGTTTGCGACGTGCTGCAAATTCCGGCGTTTCTTTCGCGTCAGACTGATTTGTTGCTTGCCGCGGGTCGGTCCGGTCGCGTAGTGAATTTGAAAAAGGGACAATTTCTTTCACCGTGGGAAATGACCAACGCCGCCGAGAAAGTTGCGAGTACTGGAAATAAAAATATTGTTTTGACCGAGCGCGGATCTTCTTTCGGATATCAGAATTTAGTCGTGGATATGCGCACATTTCCAATCATGCGCAAGCTTGGATATCCGGTGGTTTTTGACGTGACGCATTCCGTGCAGCTTCCCGGCGGAGAAGGAAAGTCCAGCGGCGGTCAGCCGGAATTTATCGAGCCGTTGGCGCGCGCCGGAGTTGCTGTCGGCGTTGACGGAGTTTTTTTGGAAGTGCACGACAATCCCTCCGCCGCTCTTTCCGACGGCACGAACGCCTTGCCGCTGGATAAATTGCGCGCGCTGCTGGTGCGGCTGAAAGAACTTTCAAATTTGACGCGCGTTTGGGATGCACACCGGAGCGCGCAATGAGTTTGGAATCCGCGCGCCGCGTCCTGCGAATTGAAGCCGCCGCAATTGAAGATCTGATGAAGCGTCTCGACGCGAGTTTCGAGCGCGCTGTGGAACTTTTATTTGCGTGCAAGGGAAGAGTGGCCGTAACCGGAATGGGAAAGTCCGGATTGATCGGGCGAAAAATCGCGGCAACATTTTCCAGCACGGGCACGCCTTCATTTTTTCTGCATCCTGCGGAAGCGCTTCACGGTGATCTCGGAATGCTCGCGTCAGGAGACGTTGTTCTCGCGCTTTCTTACGGCGGCGAAACTGAAGAACTCGTCGCGCTGCTGCCCACTCTTCAGCGTCTGAATATTTCTGTGATCGCGATGACTGGCCAACCGCGCTCGTCGCTCGCGTCGGCAAGCGCAGTTGTTCTGGATGTAAGCGTGAAAGAAGAAGCCTGTTCGCTGAATCTTGCGCCGACTGCTTCAACGACTGCCGCGCTCGCGCTTGGCGATGCGCTCGCGGTTTCGTTGCTCGACCGCCGCGGATTCAACACCACCGATTTTGCCGCGCTGCATCCCAGCGGACGCCTGGGAAAAAAATTAATGCGCGTGGAATCCATGATGCACGCCGGCGACGCGATGCCACGCGTAACGCCCAGCGCGAAAATGCCGGACATTATTTATGAGATGAGCCAAAAGGGTTTGGGCATGACGACCGTTGTGGACGAATCCGGACGGCTCGCGGGGATTGTGACTGACGGCGATCTTCGCCGATTGATGCAATCGCGCGGCGGCGAATCATTCGCGCTGACCGCGGAGCAAGCGATGACGCGCACGCCGGCAACTGTCGGCCCGCGCGAACTTGCCAGTACGGCGCTCAGCAAAATGGAACAGCGCAAAATTACTTCGGTGGTCGTCGTGGACGAAAATCAGAAAGTTTGCGGCGTTCTGCATCTGCACGATTTGTGGACGCTTGAACTTTATTAGCTTTCCATAGCAGCGCCAAGATTCACGGAGGAACAATTGGCCCGAGCAGTAAATAAAATTACTCCCGCGATTCGCCGGCGCGCGGCGCGCATTCGTTTGCTGCTGATGGATGTGGATGGCACGCTTACCGATGGCCACGTGTGGCTTCTTTCGCAGCCGGACGGTTCCGCGCTGGAAATGAAAAGTTTTGGCGCGCAGGACGGACTCGGCCTGACTCTTGCAGCGACGGGCGGAATCCGCACTGGAGTAATCACCGGACGCGAATCGCCAGCGATGCGCCGACGCGCAAAAGAAGCGCGAATTGAATTTGTGTACGAAGCTGCACCGGTGAAGATTCCCGTCTACGAAGAGCTTTTGAAAAAAACTGGATTGACTGAAGAAGAAGTTGCCTACGTCGGTGACGATTTGCCGGACTTGCCCGTGATGCGCCGCGTTGGTTTGGCGGTGGCGGTCGGAAATGCTGTGGACGAAGTGAAGCGTGCCGCTCATTTTGTGACCAATCGCAATGGTGGCGGTGGCGCGGTGCGCGAAGTTGTGGAATTAATTTTGAAGTCGCAAGGGAAGTGGGAATCGTTGATTAATAAAGCCCGCGCCTGACTCGTCGTGTCAGGATGGGGATCGGTGACCGCCGGAGTCGAAGCAGTTCAGTCGCAAACACCACTCCAAATGTGTAGG
>DASYNR010000295.1:0-3617 GCA_036008485.1 Candidatus Acidiferrales bacterium
TGCACAAAGAAGTTGGGGTCGCCTTGACCCGATGGGCTAACCCTGCTATAAACTTCGCTTTGCCTGTCTATAAGAGTCTCGCCTGCAGGGTCTCCTGAAGGAATCGAAAGCGGAGGAAGAATGTCGGTAACACCAAACGAGTGGGTCTGGTTCATCATGGTAGTCAGCGTGATTTCGCTGCTGATGGCATGGGTATTTACGCGAGAAGTGCTGAAGGCGGACACCGGCACGGCCGCGATGCAGGCTATCGCGCTGGCCATTAAACAAGGCGCTGAAGCATTTATGAAGCGGCAGTACAAAACGATTTACACGTTCAGCGTGATTTTGGCGGTGCTGATTTTCGGTTTCTATTACGAAACCAAGGGCAGCGACCTGGCGGTAAAGATGGTCGTATCGTTCTTCGCAGGGGCGGTGTGTTCGGGATTGGCCGGACTTTCGGGAATGTTTGTGTCGATACGCGCGAATTTGCGTGCGGCAAGCGCGGCGCGAACGAGTTTGAATCGCGCGATGCAACTGGCGTTGCGCGGCGGCGCGGTGACGGGACTGAGCGTGGTGGCGCTGTCACTTCTGGGCGTTGGGATTATTTTCCTGGCGTTTGGCGGGATGGATGATCCGCTGCATGTGCCGTATGAAATTGTTGGATTTGGATTTGGAGCCAGCTTCGTGGCGCTGTTTGCTCAGTTGGGCGGCGGAATTTACACGAAGGCAGCGGACGTTGGCGCGGACTTAGTTGGAAAAGTTGAGGCGGGAATTCCGGAAGACGATCCGCGAAATCCGGCGGTGATTGCGGATTTGGTGGGCGATAACGTGGGAGATTGCGCGGGACGCGGCGCGGACTTGTTTGAGTCAACCGCGGCGGAAAACATTGGCGCGATGATTTTGGGAGTGGCGCTATTCAAACAGTTCGGCATCCTGGGGATTTTCTTTCCACTGGTGGCGCGCGCGTTTGGATTGCTGGCGTCAATTGTGGGAATTTGGAGTGTGAAACTGAAGAATGAAGAAGAAGATCCGATGGTGGCGTTGAACCGCGGGTACATGATTACTTCCGTGCTGGCGATTGGCGGATTTTATGTGGCGATTCGATTCCTGCTACAAAATAATTTGTGGTTCTTTGCGGCGGGAATTATCGGAGTGATCACGAGTTTTCTTTTTGTGTGGATCACGCAGTACTACACGGAATACCGGTATCGTCCGGTGCAGAGTATTGCGCAAGCCAGCCAGACAGGCGCCGCAACGAACATCATCACGGGGCTTGCGGTCGGAATGGAGTGCACTGCCCTGCCGGTAATCGCGATTTCGGTGGCGATTTTGTCGTCATATTATTGCGGACAATACGCGCTGCCGGGAATTCGCGGCGCGGGATTATTTGGGACTGCGATTGCGACGATGGGAATGCTGGCAACTGCGGCTTACATTTTGGCGATGGATACGTTTGGTCCGATCACGGATAACGCCGGAGGAATTATTGAAATGTCCGGCGCGCCGGAAGAAGTGCGTCGCAGGACAGACCGCTTGGATTCGGTGGGAAATACGACGAAAGCGCTGACGAAGGGATATGCGATTGGGTCGGCGGCGCTGGCGGCGTTCCTATTGTTCTCGGCGTATCTGGATCAGATTACGGAGCTGGTGCGAGCGAAGTTGACGGCGAATCCAGCGTTGCTGACGAATTTGGGTCTGACTTCGCCGGATCAATATTTCTTTACGCATGTGGACCTTAGCAAGCCGCAGGTATTTGTTGCGGCGTTGATCGGAGCGGCGCTGGTGTTCTTGTTCAGCGCGCTGGCGATTAAAGCGGTGGGCAAGGCGGCCTACTCTGTGATTGAAGAAGTTCGGCGTCAGTTCCGAGAGAATCCGGGAATTATGGCGGGGACGTCAAAACCGGATTACGGTCAGTGCGTGGACATTGTTACCAAGGGCGCGCTGAAGGCGTTGGTGGCTCCGGGATTATTGGCGGTAGTTGTGCCGGTGGCCGTTGGATTTATTTTCAAATATTTCGCGTCGGAACTAGATATGACGATTGGCGCTGAGGCTGTCGCAGCGGTGCTGATGATCGGAACAATTGCCGGAATTCTGATGGCCACGTTCATGAATAATGGCGGCGGCGCATGGGATAACGCGAAGAAATTCATCGAGACCGGCGCACTTGGCGGAAAGAAATCGGAAGCGCACAAGGCGGCGGTGGTTGGAGATACGGTGGGCGATCCGTTCAAGGATACGGCCGGACCTTCACTGCACGTTTTGATTAAGTTGCTTTGCACGGTGGCGTTTGTTATGGCGCCGCTGTTCTTGTAATTTTTTAACTGAAAAGAATTCCACCTCCGCAAATGGAAAAAAGGCAGGCCAACATGGCCTGCCTTTTTTTATTTTATTTGCGATGCGAGTGCGGTTTAGTGATCCGCGTGGACTAGCGTGTCGTAGAGCGGGCGCGCGGGTTGGACGGTGGATGGCTCGTCAGCGACGGTGATGGCCATGACGCGAATGCGTTCGTTATCGGGCAGCGTGATTGTGGTTGCGTCTTTCGGGACGTCTATGGCGAACGCATAGAGATAGGAATATGCGTAGGCTTCGTTGAGTCCGGCGGAATCGTGACGGTGAGATGCGAACCAAGCGACGTCGGCACGCTTGATGAAGCCGGGAGTAAGAACTCCGGTAAAAGTGGTGACGGAGCGAGTTGTGGGAGCGCCGGGAGGAAGCGGAGGCGCGTCAGCGGGACGGATGATGGGAACTTCCTTCGTTTCCCAGTTGCGATTGTCCCACTGGCCGATGTAGCCGGTCCAATCGGGAATGGAAAGTTCCACGGAATTATTTCCGACGGTGAAAATTCCCTTCTGATCGCGAACTGCGGCGGCAAGAATATAAACGCGAGCGTGCTTCCCTTCCGGCAACGCGATTTTCTGTCCGTGCGCGGTGACGGCGTTTGGTTTGCCGGGCGCGGCGTTGGCTAATTTGAAATGAATTCCGGCATAGGCAACGTCAGCGGGCAACATTTCCGCGGGGATAGCCTTGCCCTGTCCTGTGGCGGGATTGTTGGGCTGCCAATCGAACGCGCCGTCGGCGGGACGGCCATCGCGCGAAGTGACGGACATGTCGTAGGCCAGCGTGACCGGATGCGAAGTCGGCGCGACAACCTTTGATTTGGCGGGGCCGAGTTTTACGATGAAACTGCGAACTTGATTTGGAGTTAGCGAGGTGACGAGATCGCCGCCGGTGATATTCGGTGCGGCGGTTGCGAGAGGCATTTCCTGGCCATTCACTTCGCGGGCGCTCAGGACTGGTGCGGCGAAGGTGAAATGAACGTTGGATTGGGCGGCGCCGCTAATTTCGACGAAGCGGAGAAGAACGTCATCGCTTTCCTCGGCTTTTTTCATGGCGAGAACGCGGACGCGGGAATTATTTGTTTTCAAGAGCGAAAAACTTTGGCCGAGCGCGCCGGGATGCTGCGCGCTTTGGAAAGCGATGAGCGGCTGATTAAGGCGATAGGCTTGCCAATCGGTTTCACCCTTGCGCCAATCGCCGTCGTGTCCGGCGATGCCGAAAATAAATTCGTGATGGCCGAGATCCTGACTGCCTTGATCGGGATATCCGCCTTTTACGCCGGGAGTGCGAACGAGCGTGAG
>DASYNR010000296.1:0-6777 GCA_036008485.1 Candidatus Acidiferrales bacterium
ACGTTTAGCGGCGTCGGCGACGCGGAGCAGGTGCGCGGAGAATTTGTTTCATCGGATTTCTTTTCGCTGCTTGGCGTGCAATCTGTGATGGGAAGAATGTTCGCGGCTGGCGAAGACGAAATTGGACGCGCGCCGATTGCCGTGATCAGTGAAGAATTTTGGAAACGGAAATTTGGCGGCACGGCGGACGTGCTTGGAAAAACTTTGACGCTGGATGGCGCGGGCTACTCAATTGTTGGAGTAATTCCGGCGCGATTCGATTTGTATTTGCAGACGGCCGGACTGAAGGAAGTTTATGTGCCTATCGGCCAGTGGACCAACAATCTTCTGCCGGATCGCGGCGCAGGACTTGGCATCCGCGTGGTGGCCCGGCTGAAGCCGGGCGTGACGATGGCGCAAGCGAACGTCGACATGGATCGCGTGTCGGCGAATTTGGCGGCGGCTTATCCGGATAAGGACAAAGGGATCAGCGCGAATATTCTGCCGCTGAAAAAATATGTGGTGGGAAATGTGCAGCCGATGCTGCTGGCGCTCTTGGCGGCGGTGGGATTTGTGCTGCTGATCGCGTGCGTGAACGTGGGAAATTTGCTGTTGGTGCGGTCAACGGGACGCGCCCGCGAATTTGCGATTCGCGCTTCACTGGGCGCGGGACAATCTCGATTGGTGCGGCAATTGTTAACGGAAAGTATTTTGTTGGCGATTGCCGGAGGCGGGCTGGGGCTTTTGCTGGCATCGTGGGGAACGAAAGCGATGCTGAGCCGGCTGCCATTGAATTTGCCGCGCTCGGGAGACGTAGGCCTGGATACGCGAGTGCTGATATTTACCGCGGCGGTTTCGTTGCTGGCTGGAATTTTATTTGGATTGGCGCCGGCGCTGAAAACTTCCAAGCCGCGCTTGAACGAAATTCTGAATGAAAGTGGACGTGGAAGGAGCGGGACTCGTCACAACGTGCACGGAATTTATGTGGTGGCGGAAATGGCGCTGGCGCTGGTGCTTTTGATTGGCGCGGGGCTAATGTTGAGATCGCTTGGCGCGTTGTGGAGTGTGAATCCGGGATTCGATCCGAAAAATGTGACGACATTCTCGACGTCGCTTCCTCCTTCGATGATGACGGCGACACCGCAGGCGATTCTGGCGGCGCTTCGGCAAATCGATAGTGGATTGAAATCCATTCCGGGCGTGACGGCGGAGTCGCTCACATCCGGTGCATTTCCTTTGGTTGGAGATGACGAGCAACTTTTCTGGATGGATGGCCAGCCGAAACCTGCGAATCCGAATGACATGAATTGGGCGGTGAGCTATGTGGCGGGGCCGGATTATTTGAAAGCGATGGGAATTTTGCTGAAGAGCGGACGATTTTTTTCTGCGCAAGATGACGAGCACGCGCCTTTGGTTGCAGTGGTTGACGATGCGCTGGTGCGGCAATATTTTCCGAATCAGAATCCCGTCGGCAAACGAATTAATGTGGATGGGCAGCCGACGCAGGTGGAAATCGTCGGCGTTGTGGGGCACGTGAAACAGTGGGGACTGGATTCGGACGCGAGCGAACTGCAAGCGCAAATTTATTTTCCATTTATGCAAAGGCCGGATGGCGGACCGCTAGTAGTGATGCGCACTGCGGGAAATATTCCGACGCTGATGGACTCGGTGCGGCAGACGATCCGCCAAATCAGCAGTGACGAAACAGTTTTCCGCGCGCAGACCATGGAGGAAATTATTTCGAGCTCCATCGCGTCGAAGAGATTCACCATGATTCTGCTGGGTGCGTTTGCGATTCTAGCGCTGGTGCTGGCGAGCGTGGGAATTTATGGCGTGAGTTCCTATTTGGTCGGACAGCGAACACATGAGATTGGAATTCGTGTGGCGCTGGGCGCGCAAAAGAGTGACGTGCTTCGCTTAATTTTGGGGCAAGGCGCGCGGCTGACGATGTTCGGCGTGGCGATTGGATTAGTTGCCGCGGCGGGCCTGACCCAGCTGATGGCGAAATATTCTTTGTTGTACGCGGTGAATCCGATTGATCCGGTTGCGTTCGGCGCGGCGGCGATTGTGTTGGCAATCGTGGCGCTGGCGGCGTGTTACATTCCCGCGCGAAGAGCGATGCGCGTGGATCCGATTGTGGCTTTGCGGTACGAATAGTTCGCGAAGAGAAATTAAAATATTGCCGGCGGAAAAACCGGCATTACTTCCGGCACGTCGATGCGAATGCGCGTGCCTTCGCCTTCGCGGCTGCGAATATCCATTGTGAAATCGGCGCCGTAAAGAATTTTCAGGCGCTCGTGAACGTTGCTGATGCCAATTCCCTGCACGTAAACCTGCGGCATGCGTACTTCGGAAATTCCCACGCCATTGTCTTCGATTTCAATCTGCACGCGGCCGTCATTGAGCGTGGTGCGAATGCAAATGTGTCCGCCCTCGAGTTTTCCTGAGAGGCCGTGCTTCAGAGAATTTTCCACGATGGGCTGCAGCATCATGCTGGGAACGAAGGCGTCGAGCGTGCGCTCGTCAATCTCTTTGAATATTTGGAGATTTTCGCGGCCGAAGCGGACCACTTCGATATCAAGGTAGTCGTCGATAAATTCGAGTTCTTCGCGCAGAGCGACGAAAGTTTCGTGTTTGCGCAGCAGGCGGCGAAGAATGTTGCTGAGTTTTACGACCACGACGCGCGCCATATCGGGATCGAAACGAATTAAGGATGCGACGGTGTTCAGAGTGTTGAATAAAAAGTGCGGATTAATTTGGCTGGAGAGCGCGTCCATGCGCGCTTTTAGCAGCAGTTGCTGATGCTGCTCAAGATTCATTTCCATGCGCGTGTTATTCCAAATTTTAATCGGAACGGCCACGGACATCATCGAAGCGAGCAGGATTGCGAAGAATTCCCAGATGCCGGCGCCATCAATGTAGTAAAGCCAGCGCGGGTGGCGCGGGAAAATCGCGCGGCCCAGAAAGATTTGTCCTGCTTCCAGGCAAACGATCACCGCCATGGGAACTAGCGGCCACGGAATTTTACGGTCGCGTAGCAATCGCACGAGTAATCTGGGAATCCCAAGAAACGTGAATGGGCCGAAGCTCCAAATATCTTCGGTGTTGTTCATGTATTGCCGCACAAGACCGCCGACGAGCCCGGCGGTGGCTGCGACGGGCATGGAGAGCCACTCGTGGCCAAATAAAAATGCGGGGAGGCTGATGATCGCGCCGCCAACGGGGCCGACGACGCGTCCGCCGAGCAGGCCGAGAATAAATGAGCCTTCGAGCATTAGGTCGGCAAAGCGATACGGATTCCCGGGGCCGCCAAAGAAGCGCATCAAGACGCCGAATGCCAACGGCGGAGTGAGAAACAGCATCAATTTTAGTTTTAGATCGGTGTCGCGAATTTCTGTGTACAGAACTTTGCGGAAAGTTGCCGAGCGCACCACGACGGCGGCGATGGCCGCAGCTGCGCCCATCTTAAGAAGTAATGTAAATAAAAGCTCTTTGTCCCCGGTGAGCGGATTCATCGCGCCGATTCCTCAACGCGAGCTACGTTAGCCAATCGTGCGAGTGATGTAAAGTGACGGGCGTTATCGCATGTCGCGCAAAACTTTTTCTACCGCCGTCACAGTTCTGCGCACATCGTCACTCGTCGTGCGCCAACACGAAACGCTGATGCGCATCGCGCGGCGGCCTCGCCAAGTGGTGCCGCCGAAGAATGCTTCGCCACTGGCGACGATTGCGGCGATTACTTGGTCGGTGCGGCGATCATGATCTTCTCGTGTTGCGCCGGATTTCCTATCGAGGAAACGAACGAGGCCCTGATTGATGGTTGGTTCCCAAACAACTTCGGCGCCGGATAGTTTTCCAATTTCCATTACAAGCGAATGCGCGTGCTCGCAGCAATTGTCCACAATTTCCGCGACGCCATTGCGGCCGAGTTGGCGTAGCGCGGCGTAGGTGGGAAATCCGCGGGCGCGGCGGGACCATTCCGGATTCCAATCCATTTCGTCGCGCGCATCCGCATCATGCGTGATATAGGCCGCGCGGTGCGACATGGATGCGCGATGCGATTCAGGATCGGCGACAAACGCGTATCCGGAATCGAAGGGCACGTTGAGCCACTTGTGGCCGTCGGTGGCCCAGGAATCGGCGGCTTCCACGCCGGCGACGAAATGTTTGTAGCGCGAACTTGCACCGGCCCAAAGGCCGAAAGCTCCGTCTACGTGAACCCACGCGTTATATTTTTTCGCGAGCGGGATGAGTGTTCGGAAATCGTCCATCGCTCCGATATTTACGTCGCCTGCTTGCAGTAGAACAATTGTTGGCGTGGACGGATCAATCCGCAACGCGCGTTCAAGTTCGTCGGCGCGAAGACAATCGCGCTCGTCGGATCCAAGAAGCAGCACGTGAGATTTTCCGAGCCCGAGCAAACGAATGGCACGCTCGAAAGTTCCGTGACGCATTGCACTGGTGAGAATACGAATCGGCGGCGCGCCGAAAAGCCCTTTTTCTTCGACGTTCCAATTTAATTTTGCGAGCAACGCGTGACGCGCGGCAGCGAGGCACGTGGTGTGCGCCATCTGGCATCCGGTGACCAGCGCGAAGCTTGCGTTCGCAGGCAGGCCAAGAATTTCTTTCAGCCACGCGCCGGCAATTTCTTCTACGATCGCCGCCGCGGGGCTGGTGGCGTAGAGTCCCGCGTTTTGATCCCACGCGGAAGCGAGAATATCCGCGCCGAGCGCAGCGGGAACGCTGCCGCCGATTACCCAGCCGAAAAAGCGGCCCGTGCCTGTGCCGATTAGTCCGGCTTGGGCATCACGCGCGAGTTCGGCTACGACCTTTTCTGGCGGCGTGCCTTCATTGGTGAGCGGTTTGGTAAGTTGCTTGCGCAGAGTTTGAACGTCGGCGGTGGCACCGACGGGAGTCGCGTCAAGATTTTCGATGTAATCGCGCGCAGATTGAAATGCGGTTTCGAGTGCTTTCTGAAATTGTTCGCGTGAAGTTTGCATGGGCTAACTCTAGGGGTTCCAGATGGAAGATTCCATCCGATTCTTGCGGGCAAACTGCCTTCGTGAAGGCCACTTTGGATGTGACCACATGGGACTAGGAGTTTACGTCGCACTCAACTGGGCTTGCGCCATGTTGGTTTGACGCCCGAATAAATCAACCAAAGTCCGAGGGCGATTATGGCAATCATTGCAAAGTTCATTCCAGCTTGCTCGCCGGCGTTATTGGCCTTCAAACTGTTTGGCGCCGGGTTCACGCGAGCATTGATCTCGACGAGAATTACCAGCGATCCCACAATGATTTTCCACCAGACCGGCTTTTGAGATTGTGGCGGCATGGATTTTCTATCGCGGTATCATACGCGCGCATTTTTCAAAAAGACAGGTCCGCTAAACGGTCTGCATCAGCCTTGGGAGCGGGCCGCGCCTGATATACTTGTGCCTCGACTTATGACTAACAAAGGGAATAAGAAAAAAACGAGTGGAAGAAAATCTTCTGCTCGCCGTGAAAATCGTGACGCCGTGAAAATCGTTGCGCGCGCCAAGCTGCCTACGAGTTTCGGAGAATTCAGAATATTCGGAGTGAAAGGCGCGGGGCCACAGGACGAAGCCGTGGCACTCGTGCACGGCAACATTCGTGGGGGTAAAGTGGCGCCCCTGGTGCGCGTACATTCACAATGTTTGACGGGCGATGTATTTCATTCGCTTCGATGCGATTGCCGCGCGCAATTGGAATTGGCGCTGAAGAAAATAACGGCGTCGCCGGCCGGGCTACTTTTATATTTGCCGCAGGAAGGGCGCGGCATCGGATTGCTGAATAAAATTCGCGCGTACGAATTGCAGGATGGCGGCATGGATACGGTGCAGGCGAACGAAAGTCTCGGATTTGCCGCGGATACGCGCGACTACGGATTTTCGGCGGAAGCGCTGAAAGCGCTTGGAGTACGGCGCGTGCGTTTGCTATCGAATAATCCAGATAAGGTAGAACAGCTTGAGAAGGCAGGAATAAAAGTTGTGGAACGAGTTCCCTGCCAGCCGCGTATGACCAAATTAACGCGTGGGTATCTTTCGACGAAGAAATCCAAGATGGGACATTTGTTGGCGGGCCTGTAACAATTCACTTAACAAAGGAGTATGCACGATGAAAGCTGCTGTGTTGCACAAGCTGGGCGAAGCGCCGCGATTTGCGGAATTTGCCGATCCGGTTGCCGGTGCGGAAGAAACGCTGGTGCGCGTTCGCGCGGCATCGCTGAAAAATGTTGAACGGCAACAGGCCGCAGGAACTCACTACGCAAGTCCGCGTGAATTGCCGGTGGTGTGCGGCATGGACGGTGTAGGAAATCTGGAAGACGGCACACGCGTATTTTTCGGCGGCGCAAGAAAACCATTCGGCGCGATGGCTGAAGTTACTGTTGCTCCGCGCGCATTTTGTTTTCCTTTGCCCGATACGCTGGACGATTTGACCGCCGCTGCGCTTCCCAATCCCGGCGTCTCCGCATGGCTGACATTGACACACGGCGCAAAATTTGCGGCGGGCGAAACCGCGCTGATTCTGGGCGCGACGGGTGTGACGGGACAACTTGCCGTGCAAATCGCAAAGTTACTCGGAGCGAAACGCGTTGTCGGCGCGGGACGAAATGAGCGCGCGCTTGCAAAGCTGCGCACAATCGGCGCGGACGAGACAATTCAGCTGGATCAGCCGGACGACACGTTAAAGAAGGAATTTGCAAACGTCGCGGGAGACGATGGCTTCGACCTGATCATTGATTATCTGTGGGGACATCCCACGGAAGTGCTGCTT
>DASYNR010000297.1:0-12051 GCA_036008485.1 Candidatus Acidiferrales bacterium
GCGGAAATCCCAATGCCGGGCGCGAGTACGCCGCCGAGATATTCTCCGCGCGCGGAAATCGCGTCAAAATTAATTGCGGTGCCGAAATCCACGGCGATGCACGGGCCGCCGTATTTATCAAACGCGGCCACGCTATTGACGATGCGGTCGGCGCCGACTTCTTGCGGATTATCGTAATGCACGGGCATGCCGGTTTTCACGCCGGGCTCCACGAAAAGCGCTTCACGTTCAAAATATCTTCGTGAGGTTTCCGCCAGCGTTCCATTCAGTGGAGGCACGACGGAGCTGACGATGACGGCGTGAATTTCGCGCTGCTCTATTTTCGCGAGGGTCAACAAATTACGCGTGAGGATGCCGTACTCGTCCACAGTTTGATCGCGTGCGGTGGTAAGACGCCAGTGCGCGACGAGTTCCTTCTCGCGAAAAACGCCGAGAACGGTGTTGGTGTTGCCGACGTCAATTGTGAGCAGCATCGGATGCCTCGGAAATATCGGCTGCGAGCAAAGTTTCCACGCGGCCGTCGTCACGCTTCACGCGCAACAGGCCGCTTGGATCGAGTCCGGCCGTGGTGCAAAGAAAAGTTTCCTGCGCGGCGGAAACGCGAATCCGCTTGCCCACGGCAAAACTGGAAACTTCCAGAAAGCGTGCGACGATCGGCGCTGGCCCGCTTGCGCAGAGTTGATTGTAGTAGGACTCGAAGTGGCGCAGCAACCTTACGAAAAGCTCGACGCGCTCGTGGAGGCGTCCTGTTTCGATGCGCAGCGAAGTTGCGATGTTTGCGATAGCGGCGGGCATTTTTGCGTGATTCACATTTATGCCAATGCCAACCACGACGTATTTGATGTGGTCAGGCTCGGCAAACATTTCGGTGAGGATGCCGCACAACTTTTTCCCGTTCAGCAGCACGTCATTTGGCCAGCGAATATCGGCGGCCATACCGCTTTGCTCGGCGATGGCATCGCGCGCGGCGAGTCCGGCGGCGAGAGTGAGCGCGGGCGCTTGCACGGGAGTGAGTTGCGGACGCAGTAGAATGCTGGCGTAAATACCGCTCGATTTTTCGGAGAGCCAAATGCGGCCGGTGCGTCCACGCCCGGCGAATTGTTCTTCGGCGATCACGAGCGCGCCGTGCGGCTCACCTTGTTGGCCGAGTTCGAGCGCGACGCGATTGGTGGAATCCACTTTGAAAAAATGATGAATTCGCTTTGCGTATGGAGTGCCCGCAAGTCTGCGGCGCAAAATATTCGGAACCAAAATATCGGGAACGCGTTCGATGCGATATCCGCTATTGGGATGACCCTTCACTTGGACGCCGAGTCCGCGAAGCCGAGTGATCCATCGCCAAACTGTAGAGCGAGTGACGCCTATTTCTTTGGCGATTTTCTGGCCGCTGATCACGAGCATGGGGCTATCGGAAAGAAGCGCGAGCAGCGCGTCAAGCTGGCGGTCGGTGGTGCCGAGTGGTGCGAGCGATTTGGTTCGCGGAGGCATGTTTGCAAAAGTGTTCGAGCGTGCCGCTGAAAAAGTGCGCTATGCCGGCGATGTGCCGCGCGCGGTTCCGTCAAGCTGCGAAATTCGCTGAGTGGCTTTGGCGTGCTCGGCTTTGCGTTCCGCGAGCGATTCCTGCAATTTTGCGATTACCGCTGGGGGCGCTTTGCCGCTGAACGCCGGATTTCCCAATTGTTTTTCCTGGCCGGCGATGATTCCTTCGAGGCGTTCTTTTTCCTTGCGGAGCGCGGCGAGTTCGCTGGGAATATCGGCAACTATTTCATATGGAATGCGAATGTCGAACTCGGATGTTGAGCGCAGCGGGCCGTCCGCGGCATTCATTCGTGCGTCTACGAAGTTCAGCGCCGAAAGCGCGGCGAATTGTTTTACGGCGCCAAGATTTGCTTCAATTAGCGCGCGGAGCTGCGGGGTGGCAGCGAAGAAATTCGCTTCCATCGGTTTTCGCGGATCGAGTTTTAGTTCAGCACGAAGATTTCGCGCGGCGGCGATTATTTCCTGAAGCTGAGCCATGTCGCGCTCGGCGTGCTCGTCAATCCATGCGGCGGGCGGGGCAGGGAATGGCGCGAGCGCTATGCTGCGCGCGCCGGGCGCTTGCGGAAATTGATTCCACAATTCTTCCGTCAAGAACGGCATCAGCGGATGCAGAAGGCGCAGCGCGGCTTCAAATATGGAAAGAATATTCCGCCATGCGGCGCGAGCGGCTTCGCGGTCTTCGGAATTCAGGCGCGGCTTGCACCACTCGATGTACCAATCGCAGAAATCGCCCCAGAAGAAATGATAAATTTCGTGCGCGGCTTCGTGGAAACGAAATTCCCGGAGGGCGTCATTTACGCGCGGAACGATGCGTGCGAATTGAGAGAACATCCAGCGGTCCACCAGAGACAGTTCGGCGCCGGATCTGTGCGGGGCGGCGGCGCGAGATGCGCGAGAGGCGAGATCTTCGAGCGTATCTCCGCCCGCTTCAAACTTTTCTAGATTTACGAAGAGGAATCGCGCGGCATTCCAAATTTTATTTGCGAAGGCGCGATAGCCGAGAACGCTTTCCTCGCCCAGAGAAATGTCCGTGCCGGGCGCGGCCTTGATCATTAATGTAAAGCGCAGGGCGTCAGTTCCAAATTTTTCGAGCCAATCGAGCGGGTCAACGACGTTCCCGCGCATCTTGGACATTTTCTGGCCGTGCTCGTCGCGCACCAGGGAGTGCAAATAGAGTTCGCTGAAGGGAGCGCGGCCGGTCAGGTGCAGACCGAGCATCACCATGCGTGCATCCCAGAAAAATAAAATGTCGTAGCCGCTGATTAGAAGCTGCGTCGGATAAAAAGTGCGCAGATCATCGGTTTCGTCCGGCCAGCCCAGCGTGGAAAATGGCCACAGGCCTGAGCTGAACCATGTATCGAGCACGTCGTGATCTTGTTCGAGTTCTGTGCCGCCGCACTTGTCGCATTTTTTCGGTGGACTTGCGGCGCGCGCATGGCCATCGACCATTTCGACATCGGAATTCAGCGCTGGCATCATGGCGGAGCAGCCTTTGCAATGCCAAATGGGAATTCTGTGACCCCACCAAAGTTGGCGCGAAATGCACCAATCGCGAATGTTGGCCATCCAATCCAGAAAAATCTTGCGCTGATTTTCCGGCGCGATGGAAATTTTGCCACTCTCCACTGCTTCCATCGCTTTCGCGGCCATGGAATTCATTTTGCAAAACCATTGCGTGGAAATGCGTGGCTCAATCACCGTCTTGCAGCGATCGCAAATGCTTACAGCGTGTGAGTGATTTTCGACGCGCTCCAGAAACCCCTGCGCCTTCAAGTCTTCGACGATGCGTTTGCGTGCGTCGAAGCGATCCATTCCGGCGTACGGGCCGGCGTTGACGTTCATATGCGCGTCTTCGGTCATCACGTCAATTTCAGGAAGTTTATGGCGGCGGCCCAGCTCAAAGTCATTCGGATCGTGCGCCGGAGTAATTTTCACTGCGCCAGTGCCGAATTCCCGATCCACGGCTTCGTCGGCGACGATGGGAATTTGGCGATTCATCAGCGGCAGCAACACCTTTTTCCCGATGAGATGTTTGTAGCGCTCGTCTTCGGGATGCACTGCCACGCCGGTATCGCCAAGCATTGTTTCCGGGCGCGTGGTGGCGACGATGACGCTTTCCGTCGTACCCACAACCGGGTAGCGCAGATACCACAAATTTCCCTGACGCTCGTCGTGCACGACTTCGAGATCGCTGAGAGCCGTCATGCAGCGCGGACACCAATTCACGATATATCGTCCGCGATAAATTAGTCCTTCGCGATACAGACGCAAGAATGCTTCGAGGACCGCGCGATACAGCGGCGGATCCAAAGTAAATTTTTCGCGAGACCAATCGACGGAATCGCCGAGGCGGATCATTTGTTTCTTGATGGCGCCGCCGCTTTTTGCTTTCCATTCCCACGCGCGCTTTTCAAATTCCACGCGGCCGATTTGTTGGCGCGTCAGATTTTCTTTGGCGAGTTCGCGTTCCACGACCACCTGCGTGGAAATTCCAGCGTGATCCATGCCCGGCAACCAGAGAGTGCGTTCGCCGCGCATACGGTGCCAGCGAGTCAGCACGTCAATCTGCGTGTGCTCGAGCATGTGGCCGATGTGAATGTAACCGGTAACATTTGGCGGAGGAATTACAATGCAGAAGACCGGCCCATTCGCGCTTTCTTCGGCGCGAAATAAGCCGGTATCCACCCAATGCTGCGCCCATCGCTGTTCAATGAGCTGCGGTTCGTAACCTTTTGGAATTTCGCGGGCCATGTTTGCACACAGCGGCCACAAGCAGCCGCAATGGAACATTCACTATACGGGCGGCGCGCGCGGCGCGTCAAATTTGATGGGCTAAATTTATGTGTATGAAAACTATTTCGCGAATTACGGAAGGGAATTACTCAGGCAATTTCTGTTCAAGCTGGCGGCGAACCAGAGCTTCTACGACAGGACGCAACACTTCACGCGTAATAATTTCCAAAATTTGCGGCTGCATACGCTCGACGACGCGCGCGACGATCTGTTCAACGACTCGCGGATCTGTCTGTGTTCCTGCCGGAACCGGGAATGACGTTGCGATCGACTCGACAGCACTCGGCGCCAATTGTTCTACGACGGATCGCGCGATTGTGGTCGTGTCTTCGGGGCTTAGGTGCGCGGGTAGCTCGGCAATCCAGTCGCTGATTTCGACATTTTCTGAATCTGAATGTGACGGCGACGATTCTTCAATCGCATTCGCTTGCTGCTCGACAGCCGAATGATGTTCGTCTTCCGAGTACTCATGGTCTTGAGCGCTAAAAGATTCAGCTTGGTCTTCGACGTGAGCGGGCTGAGCTTCTGTAACTTCGAGCGAGGGTGCGTCAAAGGATTCAGTGTGGCCAATCGCCGGCTCGACTTCTTCGGTAACGTGAGGCGTGGTCTCGGTTGTAAATGCAGCCTCATGTTCCATGGCTGACGAAGATTCGGTTTCAACAATTGGTTCGGGTTGCTCAGCCGCAACGGTCTCGGTCGTGCTTTCCACAGCCGCTTCAGCTTCCGGCGCGCTTTCAACTTCCGCGACGCTCGAAACTTCCGCAAAACTCGCAGCGTCTGACAGGCGATCGCTTTGGAAATTCTCCGCAGGCGGGGTGGACATCTTCCACGGTGCCATCGAAAGCGCGGGTGCTTCGACAATCTGTGCCGCCTCTTCCGGAACTTGAGCAAATGCTGAACGCCAATCCGAAACTTTGGAATTCGCATCCTGCTCGGGTTCCGCAGGCTCATTCGATTCCGCAGCAGCCGGAGTTTCGACGGACGCTTCCGTTTCCTCGCGCACCGAAGTTACGTGCTGAATGGAATGAGTGAGCTGCGAAATTTCGTCGCGCGGATCGATCACGGTTTCTTCCGGTGATTTATCCACGAGTGTCGGATCAATTTCCCAGACGCGGCCCATTAAATCCCTGGGGGAAGTCATGAACTGATTTTCTTGTTCGGCTGCGGGCTCTGACGCCGGTTGTGCTGATGTTTCTTCCTCTTCTACAACGCCGGCGCTTGAAGCGCTCGCACGCCAAGGTGAGAATCCTTCAAACGCGGTGTGCGCCGAAGCAGGCTCGATCTCGCGATCTTCTCCGACTTCCTCTTCGGTCTCAGGTTCGCTGCGCTTCCGCATCATCGGATTCATCGTGCCCAGCGGACTTGTGTCCAGCATGGAGCCAAAAGCGTCGGCGCCGCCCTGATGTTCAGAATCAGGCAGGCCAGCGGGAATCGAAAAATCGCGCATCGGAGGAGCGGTAGTGCCTAATTCAATGTCGTCTTCCGGATATTCGTCTTCTTTAACGCTTGGTTCCGGAGATGGCGGCGCAAACGGCGCTGGAACAATACTTGGAGGAACGAACGCCGGCGCGGAACTTGCAGCCGCCTCAGACATTGTTGCAGAACTTTGCGCGGAGACTGCGGTTGATTGCACTGGAACGGCGACGGCTACCAACTTCTCGGCGTTCTTGGCGAGCAATCCTTTTACGAGAGTGACCAGCGGATCGGGCGGAACGAATGGTTTCTTCAGGACGCCGTCTGCGCCAACGCGCTGTGCTTCGCGTTCATCGAAAGGATCAAACGCGCCTGCAAGCAGCACGACGGGAATATGGGAGAAACGCGGATCTTGTTTCAGGAATTCACAAACTTCGTAGCCGCTGCGAACCGGCATGAAAATATCGGCGAGAACCAAATCGGGAACAATCTCGATTGTCTTCTTGACGGCGGCTTCGCCATTGCCAACAGCAACGACGTC
Source organism: Candidatus Acidiferrales bacterium (assembly GCA_036008485.1). Classification (GTDB taxonomy): domain Bacteria; phylum Acidobacteriota; class Terriglobia; order Acidiferrales; family UBA7541; genus DASTCZ01. Next base: position 6,287 of record DASYNR010000297.1, read on the forward strand.
AATGCCCTCGCCCTTAAATGCGAGAGTCACCATCTTCTGAATGTTGCTGTTATCGTCCGCTACAAGAATCTTCGGCAATTGCGTCTCCGGGCAACATTTGCAGGAATGTGCCAGACACAATTGGAGCACTGCGGAGAACGCGAGTCAATCAACGGTTAGTGCAGGTGTTTCACAGTCCGTCAGCCCCTGTACCAAAGGACAGGTACCGGCGCGAATAGTGATTTGCGAAAGAAAATGCGCCCTAATTTCCGCCGAACGGAATAATTTTCTTGATGCCCGTCTTTTTCTTGCTGGAGGATTCTTTGCCGGCAGGAGTGCATGGAACTTCCTTGCCGTCTTTGTCCTTCATCGTGGTAGCGCCTTTTTTCGCGTTCGCGGGACAAGCCGGCGGTCCCTGCGGTTCTGCGGCAGGCGCAGACGTGCTACCGGATCCGCCGGTGTTATTTGAAGTGGTGGTTTCGGCCTTGGTAGCTGCCGGTGGTGGTTGAGCCGGCGGATTACTGCCGGTTGTGTTCGATGATTCGGTAGTGCCAGTCGTGCCGGTAGTTCCGGCGGGCGGAGTCGAAACAACCGTCGTGCTGCCGTCCAGCGAAGTCACCTGACGCGTCCCAGTGCCATCGGCGGCTGGCGCTCCCTCCGTCGCGGCGCCGGTTACCTTCATGCCGGGACCGGTCCTTCGCAGAACATTTCCGCCATTTTCGTCCGGTGGATCCATGTTGGGATCTCCAAAACGCGCGGCAGCAGAAAGATTCGGACCGGAGTGCACGATTCCCTCTGCTTTTGCAATCACGCTCGGACGTTCGCGCGGCGTCTGGCGTTCTTTCTGCATTCGCGCAAGCTCGGCCGCATCGGGCTGGGGAATTGGAGCGCCCAACGCGGTGAGCCGTTCTCTTGCACGCGCCGCCAACGGTGAAAGTGGATAATCGGTGACCACTCGCGAGTAGAGTTGCGCGGCAAGTGCTCGCCGCGACGCCGCCATCGCTTCATCTTCCTTAGTTGCGTAGGGCGCTCGTTCCCAAATACCGCCGAGCATCATCAAAGCCTGATCCGAATTGCTGTACAGCGGGTAGCGATCCACCACTTCCGCTAAACGGCTTGCAGCCGCGCGGTATGATTTCTTGCTGTTGTAAAAACTCGCGATCCGGAAATCAGAATCCGCGAGCACTTCCTGAATTTCGCGCAACCGTTGGGTGGAAACCGCAACTAGCGGGCTATCGGGATATTTCTGGAGAAAAGTTTGGAATTCGGTTTCAGCCATCTGCGCTTCGGCGTGATCGCGATCGGAGCGATCCATGCGGCGGTAATGCACCATCGCGATTTGCATCTGTGCATACGCTGCTTCAGGCATAAACGGGAAAAATGTGATGAAGCTCTTGTATTCGTCGGTGGCTAAATTCAAATTGCCCGAGCCACCTTCCTTAAAATACGAATCGCCGATAGCCAGTTTCGCCTGCGCCAGATATGCGCTATCCGGATACGTATTGAGCAAAGCCTGAAGCTGCAGCCGCGCTACTTCATATTTTCCATGCTTGATGGCGTCCTGCGCGCGGTCGAAAAGCACCTTGTCCGGTGCGAGAGAATTCGCGTCCGGCGCCTCTGGCACTGCCGGTTTCTTCTTATGCAAAAGTTGGCCGGAAGCGGGCAGAGCAAGCGCCGCAGCCATCGCCAAATAAATTGCCGCAACTCCCAAGTTTCGCGCAAATCTCACTGGATACACCTCAAACTTTTTCCGCCACGGCGTCCGTGGCAATTTGTTGCAACCGGCGAACCGCTTCCGCTGGGTCTGGGGTGTGGTACACAGATGTTCCGGCGACAAGAATTTCCGCGCCGGCTCGAACTAACTCCGCTGCGTTTTCCGGGCCGACTCCACCATCCACTTCAATCCGGTAGTTGTAATGGTATCGCGCACGCAAATCGCGCAGTTGACGAATTTTCTCGAGCGAGTGGGGAATAAATGCCTGCCCGCCGTATCCGGGATTCACTGACATCACCAGAACTTGTCCTACCTCACTGAGTACTTCACTGAGCGAATCCACCGGAGTCGCAGGATTAATTACCACGCCGGCCTTGCAGCCTTCTTCACGCGCCATTGCAAGCACACGATCCAAGTGCGGCGTGGATTCCTGATGAATTAGCAGAGTATCCGCCCCCGCCCGCGCGAACGCCTGGATATAGCGTTCCGGGTTGTAAATCATCAGATGCACATCCAGTAGTAGTTGGGTTGCCTTGCGAAGTGACGCCACGACCGGAACGCCAATGGAAATATTCGGCACAAAGTGGCCGTCCATCACGTCCACGTGAACCATAGGAGCGCCGCCAGCTTCGGCAGCGCTGATAGCGTCGCCCAAGCGGGCAAAGTCCGCCGCAAGAATGGATGGTGCAATCTCAGTCCGCGGAGTCAATTCTCCCCCGCGTGATTTTAACACACGGATTGAGGCAAATACCGTCTAAAAATGGAAGTTTTTAATTTTGCGAAGCCGAGGGAGCGGCCCCTGCCGATGCAACTTTAATTTCCACCTGACCGTCCGAGGCTAGGCGCGCGCCCGGAGCGGGGGATTGCTCGATCACCGTGCCGGCCGGCCACTGCGGCGATGGAACCGGAGTGGACTTCACGCCTCGTATGCCGGCGGCGTTCAATTCGCGCTGCGTTTCCACGTCACTCAAGCCGATAAAATATGGCATCACCAACGCCGTTGGACGCGGCCCCTGCGGAACCAGCACGTCCACGCGAGGGCTTGCAGCCGGCGCGCCGGATTTCGGTTCCTGCACGAGAACTGTGTCAGCAGTAGTGTCGTCAAGATACGGAGAGGAAACTTCGCCTAACTGCAATTTGGCCTGAAGCAAAGCGATCCGCGCGGTGCGAAGGCTGGCTCCTTCAATTGGGGGAACACTTGCTTTCACCGAGCCCAGGCTCACGACAACGTGCGCGTACTGCGAAACTTTCACCTGCGTTCCAGCGGCGGGACTTTGACGAACGACAGTGCCGGCGGGAAGCGCATCGTAAATTCGATCCGCAACTTTCAGCTCGATGCCGCGCTGGGTCAGTTCCGCCTGCGCGGAAGCCAAATTTTGTCCGACAAGATTGGGAAGTTGCACCTGACGGCTGCGAATCGCGATGCGAATGGTGGTGATGGCGCTAAGAAATGCCGCGGCCGCCAGAATGAACACGAGCAAGCCCATGTGCATCGTCCATTGCATTTTTTCGCGAAAGGCCATTGATGGAAGCGCTCCCCACTCAAAAATAGCACGCAATTCGAATGAGCGCACCAAATCTGGCGGCTTATCTAAAATAATTCTTGAGCCAGATATAAGGAAACATCTTGAACGCTTCCTCGGGCGTGATCGCAATTCCCGAAATTGCTGCGGCGCGAGCCAGGACGGGATCACGTCCCGCTGCCAAATCGGCCGCAGTCGGGAGCACGACCTCATCCGGAGTAACGCCAATATTTTCAAGGCTCTTGCCATCGGCCATGATCAAGTCGGCCTCGGTAACCGAGGTAGCGTAACCGAACACTCTTCCGGCGCCGATAAAGTCAACGTAAGTTCGCGCTTCCATCACTTTTCCTTCGGAAAGCTCGCCAATCACGGTTGCGCGTTTTTCGAGCTGCAGCACACGTGACGTAACCTCAGCGGCGGAACCGGAGCGACTATCGAGGATCACAGTGATTTTTCCCGTATACGCGTTGTGCCCAAACCCTCTGACGTTTTCCGGTCTGCGTCCCCCGCGGGTAATTCGATCGCCAATATGTACGTCGCGATCCATCACGTTCCTTATCAGATCTTCTACCTCCGACACGGCGCCGCCGGGATTTCCCCTCATGTCCAACACTACTGCCTTGTGCTTGCGCATTTTTGAAATGACGGTGTCAAAGTCAATCGTTGACATCACGAAGTTCGAGACCTGAATGATGATGAGGTCATCGCCGAATTCGTGGAAGCGCGGCCGTTCGTTTTCTTGCGCCTTATCCGCGCGATAGAAAATGTCGTTAGCAGAGTCCAGAGAATTGAAGTGCTCGATGTCCGCCTGAACTTGGAAACGCTGTCGTGATCCGTCTGGGGACTCCACGTTCAAGATTAATCCGGGTTGTGGGCTAAGAGTTTCGTACATGTAGTCCAGTTTGAATAATGTTTCCCGATCCAGCGGATACCCATTGATCGTGAGGATTTGATCGCCGGGCTTCAATCCCTTTTTTTCGGCGTCGGTGCCGGGGCGCACATTCGTCACGAAACATTTGTCACCGATCATCTTGCGGCGAAATCCGTACTCAACACTGTATCCCCGCGCCGGGGGCTGGAAAAATGTATGGGAGTCGTGGAGAGAATCGAGGGTGTCTGCAATAATCGCGAATGTGCGGCTCAGTGAATCGACTGTGCCGATTTTATCTTTTGCCTTTGCGAACTCGGCGTCAATGTTCACTCCATGGAATGTCGGGTCGTAGTAATGCTTTTTCACTTCCTCATGGACGGATTCGAGCATCAAGAGCCCCTGCTCGACTTTAAATTTGTCGACCTTCTGTGGCGGCGGCTGCTGACGCGCGGCGCCGGTCGATGAAATCAGGATGGCTAGAATTAGAATTGCGAAAGGAACCGTGCCTGTCCGACGCCGAATCATCGAGGGTCTCCGCTATTGGATGTCCGGTTGCGACCTGTTGCGATTTGTGGCGATACTACGGGGAGTGTTCTATCGAGTCAATGGATGTTTGCGGAACGGTTTAGGTGTTCGTAACCGCACTCTGCACGAAAACTTCGCCAGTCGTCAGGCGTGTGCCATTCGCAAATTCTTTTGCCGTGATGCGCTTTTTTCCTTCCAACTGAATTGTTTCGACGCGGAGCCACGTGGATTCGCCGCACGCGACATACAGGTCGCCTGCATCCATTTGGAGTGAGCCGGGAGTTGTATTGAGCTGCAAAAGTTGCTGCTGCGCATCGCGATTCGCTGGGCGCGCCCAAACGCGGCACAGCTGTCCGCGAAAATATGTGTACGCGCCAGGCCAGGGATCGAATCCGCGAACACGATTGTAAAGTTGCGCCGCCGGCAAAGACCAATCGAGATTGCCGAATCCTTTCTTGAGCATCGGCGCGTGCGATGCGAGCGCGTTATCTTGCGGACGCGGTGCAATTTCTCCGCGATCAAGTTTCAGCAGGGAATCAATCACCAGTGGCGCGCCTGCTTCCGCCATTCGACGTGCAAGTTCCGGCGCGGTTTCGTCCGTGCCAATTTTAACCTCGTGTTGCAGCAGGATTGGGCCGGTATCCATCGTGGCGTCAACCTGCATCGTTGTGACGCCCGTGCGCGTCTCGCCATTTGCGATTGCCCAATTAATGGGTGCGGCGCCGCGATACTTTGGCAAAAGCGAACCGTGCAAATTAATCCAACCGAGGCGCGGAATTTCCAGCAGGCTTTGCGGAATTTTTTGGCCGTAGGCGATGATGATCACCGCGTCAGGTTTCATCTGACGGAAAAACGTAACGACGCTTTCATCGCGGACTTTTTCAGGTTGATACACGTAGATGCCGTTGCCGAGCGCAAAATCCTTCACGGCGGAAGTGCTGATTTGCTGGCCGCGTCCCCGAGGGCGATCTGGTTGCGTGACGACGGCTTCTAATTGAATTTCGGGATGAGTAACTAGCGCGCGCAACGAAGGCAACGCGAATTCAGGCGTGCCAAAAAATACCACACGCAGAGGTGCGTCACGCTTTGGCATGAGTGGCGGCTACCAATCGCCGGCTTTGCGGAGTTTGCGGATGCGGCGCTTGATCAAATC
>DASYNR010000298.1:0-4714 GCA_036008485.1 Candidatus Acidiferrales bacterium
GAAACGTTGTCCGATTTTTCGAGCGCATCGTAGTACGCGTCAACTGGCGCCGACATAATTGCGTGGACACGTTCAATCATCGCGTCGACATCGCTTTTTTTCATTCCGGCCGTTTCAATCGTCTCATGAATATGCACCACAATATTTGATGGATGCAGCCACCAGCGATCTTTCCGGTTGAATTCAAATGAGCCGACGGTGCTGACCGGCACAATGGGATAGCCAAATTGCACGGCCATGCGAAATGCGCCTTCTTCAAATGGGCCCGTGCGTCCCGTGAGCGTCCGCTTTCCTTCTGCAAAAACAATCAGGCTGACGCCGTTATCCAGCGCCGCTTTGGTTTCGCGCCATAATTTTTTTAGGTCCGAGGGACGGCGCACGTCGGGTACCGGAACATTTCCGAAGCGCTTCATCAGAATTCCGTAGAGTGGAATTTTGAAATGCGATTCCAATTCGAGTCCGCGAACGTGTTGTGGAATCGAAGCGCACAAAGCAAAGGGATCAAATAAATTTACGTGATTCGCGATGAAAAAACTTGTGCGCTGCGGATCAAATCCCGGCGATCGCTGAACGGTCAAGCGCGCTCCGGCCAATCGAATCAGGTTGCGGCAGAAAAAACGCACGAAACCATCGAATTTGTGCGGACTAACTAAGAATGTGATCAGGACCAGCAACGGAACCATGAAGCCGAAATAAAATCCGGCGATAAAATACATAATCGCGCTGCGAATCGAAAGCCAAACATTTTTCATGCGATAACGTCCAACGCGCCCGGCAAGACTACCAGCAATTTTGGCTGAATCGTCAAAACTTCGCCGTCCACCATCACGTCGACTGGGCCTTCCAATTGAAATTCGATGCGCGTGGCGCTGTTGCGCGAAGCGCGCGGATGATTTAAATGCGTGCCGTCAAATAATGTAGGGAAATTTTTCAGAAGCGCCAGGCGCCCGATCGCTCCCCAGCGGACATATTCAATCAAGCCGCTATCGGATTCAGCTTTCGGAGCGATCATCATTTTTCCGCCAGTATATTTGCTGTTGTTGAAGGTAAGAAAAAGGCAGCGGTCTGTATCAAATTCGACGGTAGCATCCAGCCGAAGTGGAAACGCGCGCCGCTTCAAACGCATCAAGCTGCCGAGCACCGCGAGAATATATCCGGCTTCGCCGAGAGATTTGAAGCGGCGATTGGCGAGCGCGGTGACATCGGCGGTGAATCCGACGCTCAATAAATTTATGTAATAGATCGTGCCGGTGGCGTGCGTCAGTTTTAAAACATCGCAGCGCCTGCGCTTTCCGGCGAGCAGCGCTTCGGTTGCATGTTGCAAACCATTTTTGCTGAAATCCCGCAAAAAAGAATTGCCAGTGCCGAGCGGCAAAAATCCCAGCGCAACTCGATTGCTATCATGCAATGCTTCCGGAAAAATTCCGTTTACGATTTCGTAGCCGGTGCCATCGCCGCCGACAGAAATAAAATTTCTGTATCCCTTCGCATACGCATCGCGCGCCAGATACGAAGCGTCACCGGGACCCGAAGTGTTTACCGCGTCCACTTTGATTCCGGATGCACGCAATTTATCAAGCGCCGCGGCGGCAAGCTTTCCAGCGCGGCCTCCGCCTGCGGCACGATTCACGATGGCGAGCATTTCTTTTTTCATAGTCGAACCAGCGCTGCGGCGCGATCGAGCGTAGTGCGAATTTGCTGCGCCAGATCGATGCGTTTTACTTTCATGGAAGCTGTGCGCGGAAAATCCTGATCCCAAATCACAAATCCGCTGACGCGTTTATAATTCAGTAGCTTTTGATTGCGTAGCGAAACTTCCGCGCGAATCGCTTCGTCGATGGGGCGATTTTGTTCGGGACGCAGCACGATCAGCAATTCTTCGCCAACCATTGTTCGCTCCGGCCAAATATAATTGGCGGCAAATATGCAAAACTCTTTTACTGGCAAACCCTCGAACGCGTTTTCAATATCTTCCGGATAAATATTTTTCCCTTCGGCGGTGACGATCATGTTTTTCTTGCGACCAAGCAATTTCAGGTGGCCGGTTTCGCTCATGCGTCCGAGATCGCCCGTTTGCAGCCATCCATCGACGATCGTTTCGGCGGTCAATTCGGGATCGTCCAAATAATGCGACATAACGGTTTTGCTGCGCACGGTCACTTCGCCGATTCCGTCGGCACCAGTATTTACGATACGAACTTCCATGCCGGGCAGTGGACGGCCAACTGTGTCCGGACGAAACGGATGAAAATCATTTAATGTGACGGCGGTGCCAGCTTCGGTAAGTCCGTAACCATTCGCAACTGGAATTCCGAGGTCGTAGAAAAATTGCAGCGTTTCGGGTTCAGTGAATGCTCCGCCAACAAATAATGTGCGTAATTCTCCGCCGAATGCGGCGTGCACCTGACTCAACAATTTCCGGCTGAGCCACATTTTCGGCGAGCGTCGAGTGAACGCGCGATTGATCGTGAGAAGCGCATCGAAAATTGCGCGCTTGGATTTTGGCAGCGCGTCAAATTTTGCTTGCAAACCTTTTTGAAGATTTTTTAGGACGAGTGGAACGAGCGCCATGTAAGTAATTTTATATTTCCGAAAGGCTTCGCGAACATATTCCGGCCGCAAAGTTCGCAAATGCACGACGGTTGCGCCACAAGTGAACGGGCCGAAGAATCCGACCATGAAATCGATGGCGTGATTGGTGGGAAGAATGCTGAGGTAACGTACCCCCGGCCAAAATGGATAGAGCTTCGTCAACGCGATGCATTGTTCCAAATAATTTTCGTGCGTAAGGACACAACCCTTTGGCCTTCCGCCGGTGCCCGAAGAATATACGATGCAAGCCCAATCACTTCGCTTACGTGGAACAAATGTTGGTTCAGTTTCAGCGCGAAATTCTTCCCATCGGAGTGCTCCGCCGAGATCGGCGCCAGCCGGCGCTTCAGTCACGAGTGTGATTGGAACGCGATGCTCGGCAAATCCTTCGGCCTGCATCATCAAGCGCCAAACTGGATATTCTGTGACGAGCACGCTTGCGTGTGAATGCGCGAGCAACGCCATTTGTTCGGGCGGCGTAAGTTTGTAATCGAGTGGGACCAGCACTCCGCCCGCGTGAAAAATTGCGTAGGCGGAGATCAGCCACTTCGATTGATTGGTCATGATGATTGCAGCGCGATCGCCGGCTTTGAATCCGCGCGCTTGCAACGCCGCAGCGAGCGGAAGCGCGGCTTGTTTAAATTGTTTGTAAGTGAGGCGCTCTTTTTCCCGTTCGCGATCGGCTTCGATCAAACAGGTTTCGGGGGGCCAGCGATCGAGCGCATCGCGCAGAGCCGCGCCGAGAGAATCGTATTTTGTTAGATCGAGCATTTAATTGACGGCACGCCCAAGTGGCGCGCGCAGAGGCACTAGAATATCAGGATTTTGGCGGATGCTTCTCGCGATGGTGTGCACGGTAATTGTGCGTTGCGCCGGCTACAATCGCGATTGAATACGTGTGGCGAGCGTACGGAAATCGCTGACGCCCTGCATTTCGTAGTCGGGTAGCTCGATACTGAAATGCTGCTCCAGGCGGCTGAGCATTTCCAAGGCTTGCAAACTATCGATGCCGAGTTTTTTGAAAAAATCATCGGACGCAGAAAGAGATTCGCGCGGTACTTTGAAATGTTTTGCCGCGAGATCGAGAACTTCGTCAGTGGTTTGGTCGATGGTTCGCACTCTTTGTCCTTTAACGAAATAAGTTTATCGCGCGGCGGCTATTAATTATTCGATGCCCAACTCGCGATTTACGGTAGATATGGAAGCGCATCGGAACTTTCGGCGAATTTTCGCAGGCCTTCCATCACCGCGGGGCGTGTGAAGAGTTCGCAGAACAAATCGATTTCGCGGCGCAGCTCTTCGTGCGGAATTGGTTTCAGAAAACGTTTTGCGGCAGCGCTAGTTGCGCGATCGAATTTTGCTACTTGCGCCGCTGTCGCGCGCGCGATGCGTAGAACTTCTCCTTCGGCGGCGAGTTGGCTGACGAGTCCGACGGCGTTGGCTTTTTGCGCGTTGATGCTGCGTCCGGTGAGAAGCAAATCGCGGACGACCGCATTGCCGAGATCGCGGCGCAGGCGCGGAATTCCACCGAAGCCGGGAATCAAGCCGAGGCGCAATTCAGGAAAACAAAAGCGCGCCATTTTATCTGCGATGATTAAATCGCAGGAGAGCGCGAGTTCAAAACCTCCGCCGAAACAGACGCCGTGAACCGCGGCGATCGTTGTCAGCGGAGTGTCATCAAGCGCGTTCAGCACTGCGTGAATGCGATGGAGAAATTCGCGGACGCCGGTGAGGCGCGCAGCGGCATCGAGTGGAAGCGATGCTTTGTAAAGTTCGCGCAAATCCGCGCCGGCAGAAAATCCTGAGGCTAGCGAGCTGTGCACAATTACTGAACTGGCGTTTTGCGCGAGACCGTCGAGCGCCGAGATAAATTGCTCCAACTCGGCGAGCATTTCGCTGCCAATTTCATTTGCGGGCAGGCGATGCAATTCCAGTTCAACGATGGAGTCACGCAACGCCCACGACAATGTTGTTCCGGTGAAAGAGTTCATGCGCGTTTCTCTCGATAAAGCGCTTCGATTTGCGGCGCAAAATATTCAGCGATGGCATTGCGGCGCAATTTTCCGTTGGCCGTCAACAATCCGCTTTCCATTGTGAACGCTTGCGGCTCGACATGGAAGCC
>DASYNR010000299.1:0-6880 GCA_036008485.1 Candidatus Acidiferrales bacterium
TTTTGCCGGGATAAAAACGATTCATACTTTTATTGTCGATGGGATTTACGTGTGGAACTTTTTGCTCGAACGATGGAATGTTCACGAGCGGAATTAAAATTACAGTACCGGAAATTTTTGTGGCGTCGAGAGTGGCGATCAGTCGTTCGACGGCGATGATGGAAGCATATTCAGTGCCGTGCGCGCCGGATACGATGGCGAGAGTTGGCTCGGGTTTTGCGCCGCGAAAAATTACGACGGGAATGTGAGTTGCGGCGTCGACGCCGGCGGGAACGTCGATGAAGCCGGTGGACTTTTGGCCGGGGATGGCGACCGCCGTGCCTACCGTGAATTTATTTTGCTGAGTGCGGGCGAGCGTTGCAAAAATTATTGTGGCGGCAAAGAGCAATGCTGCTCCAAAGGCGATTTTTGTGCGGCGTGGCATTTGTTTGGCTCCTGTGAATTGGGGCGAGGCTAACTTGGCTGGGCGCGCTGGTCAAGAGCGACGTTATATTAATGATAGGGCGCAGAGCGGCTTGCGGGAGAGACGAAAGGTGGGAGTCAATTCTGATAGAATCAGCGGCATATATTAATGATAGAAGTTTATCCAGCACGCGATGAGGAGCGAGGTGTCGGCAAATATGGCGGGTAAAGACGCGACGGAAGTGCGGCACGATTGGACCCTGGCGGAAATTGGCGAAATTTATTCGCTGCCGATGCCGGAGTTGGTTTTTCGCGCGCAACAGGTGCATCGAGCTTTTCACGCGCCGGATCAAGTGCAGACTTGCCGGCTGCTTTCGATTAAGACGGGCGGATGTCCGGAAGATTGCGGGTATTGTCCTCAGAGCGCGCATTATTCGACGGGATTAGAACGCGAAACGCTGATGGATCCAAATTTTGTGATTGCTTCGGCGAAGCGTGCGAAGTCGGAGGGTGTGACGCGATTTTGTTTGGGCGCAGCTTGGCGCGAAGCTCCTGAAGGCGCGGAATTTGAAAACGTCTTGACGATGGTGACTGGAATTGCGGCGGAGGGATTGGAAGTTTGCTGCACGCTGGGAATGTTGACGGAAGAACAGGCGCGTCGACTGGGCGCGGCGGGGCTGACGGCGTACAACCACAACTTAGACACGTCGCCGGAGTTTTACGGAAAAATTATTACGACGCGTGTTTACGAGGACCGGCTGAAAACTTTGGCGGCGGTGCGAAAAGCGGGAGTCACAGTTTGCTGCGGCGGAATTGTTGGGATGGGAGAATCGGAACGCGATCGATTCGGATTGTTGCAGCAACTGGCAAGTTTGAATCCGCAGCCGGAAAGCGTGCCGATAAACATGTTGGTGCGCGTGGAAGGCACCCCGATGGCGGAGCAGGCTCCCCTGGATCCACTGGTGCTGGTGCGAATGATTGCGACGGCGCGAATTTTGATGCCGCGATCGATGGTGCGGCTGGCTGCGGGACGGCAACAAATGTCCCGCGAAGCAGTGGTGCTTTGTTTTATGGCGGGCGCGAATTCAATTTTCGTTGGAGAAAAATTACTGACCACACCGAATCCCGGCTCAGATGAAGACGCGTTGCTATTGGAAGATTTGGGGCTGCGGCCGATGGAGTCTCATGTTGGATGAGGAAGCGAATGCGTTGACGCGTTCGCTTGAAAAAGAACTCCGCGAGATTGAATCGCGCGGGCAACTTCGCACGTTGGAAATTCCTGCCGGAATTAATTTCTGCTCAAATGATTATTTAGGGTTGTCCACAAATCCCGCGCTGCGCGTCGCAGTGATGGATGCGGTGGAGCATGCCGAGCGCGTTGGGTCGACTGGTTCGCGATTGCTGGCGGGAAATGCGCGTGAGTGGGAGGAGTTGGAGAGCGAATTTGCGCAATTTGCTGGGACTGATGCGGCGCTCTATTTTACTTCCGGATATGCGGCGAACGTTGGGTTGCTGAGCGCGGTTGCCGGACGCGGCGATATTATTTTTTCGGATGCGGCGAATCACGCAAGCTTGATTGATGGCGCGCGAATTTCCGGCGCCGAGAAAGTTGTGTTTCCTCATTGTGATTTGGCGGCGCTGGAATTGGCGTTGCACGATCGCGCTAGCCAGCCGGGCCGAAAACTGGTTGTGACGGAGAGCGTTTTTAGCATGGATGGAGATTTGGCTCCGCTGCGCGAGATGGCGTTGCTCGCGAAACGATATGGCGCGGAGATGGTCGTGGATGAAGCGCACGCGACGGGGGTGTTTGGCGTTGAAGGACGCGGGCGCGTGGCGGAACTGGGTTTGGTGGACGAAACATTTGCGGTTGTGCATATGTGCGGGAAAGCGTTGGCCAGCGCGGGAGCGTTTGTGTGCGGCGGCGCCACGCTGAAGAATTATTTGATTAATCGCGCGCGAACATTTTTATTCAATACGGCGCTGCCGCCATACTTTGCGCGACAGATTGGCGCGGCGCTAGCGTTAGCGCGACGAGCGGATGCAGAGCGGGCGCAATTGCGTGCGATGTCGACGCGGCTGCGTCAAGATCTGCGTGAGAGCGGATGGGACACGGGGAAGAGCGCATCACAAATAGTGCCAGTTTTGCTGGGTGAAAACGATGTCGCGATGCGAATTGCGGCGGAGTTAGCGCGCGAAGGATTCGCTGTGAGGGCGATACGCCCGCCAACCGTGGCGGAAGGAACTGCGCGATTGAGGCTTTCTTTGAATTGCGGTTTGAAAGATGAAAAGCTTGCCGGTTTTGTGCGAGCGATGGCGGGCGCGCGGGAAATGGTTGGCGCGGTTGGCGGAGAGCGGACGAAATAAATTATGTCACAGAGATATTTTATTACCGGAACGGACACCGGAGTCGGAAAGACGGTGCTTTCGGCGATGCTTTGCGCGGCGCTGGATGCTTCGTACTGGAAGCCGATTCAGACTGGAACGGAAGTGGATTCGGATAGCCGGTCAGTCGCAGAGCTTGTCGGATTAGCGCCGGAAAAAATCTTGCCGGAAGCGTACCAATTTGCGCCTGCAGTCTCGCCGCATCTCGCGGCGCGTCTCGCCGGAGTTCGGATTGATTTGGCCAAAATAAAATTGCCTGCAAGCGACGCGCCGCTGATCGTCGAAGGAGCTGGCGGAGTTCTGGTTCCGATCAATGAGCGCGAGTTGATGACTGATTTGATGCGGCTATTGGGACTACCTGTTTTGCTGGCGGCGCGAAGTTCGCTGGGGACGATTAACCATACGACGCTTTCGCTGGCGGCGCTGCGCAATGCGGGAGTTGAAGTGGCGGGAGTGGTGATGATTGGTGCGCCGAATGTGGAGAATCGCGCGGCGATTGAAGAGTACGGAAAAGTGCGCGTAATGGGAGAAATTCCGTGGCTGACGGAAATAAATCGCGGTGTGCTGCTGGAAATATTTTCCGCGCGGATTGATCAATCGGTTTTTGCTCCGTTGGTGCGGGCCACGGCGCAATCTTCGTAACCTCGGAAGCTTGGGAATATTTCATTCGTGAAACCTGTGACCTCAAATCGTAAAACTGGCGTGGTGGAATCGGACGCGCTGCGGATCTGGCATCCGTTTACGAGAGGCGGCAGCGATGTCGCACTACCGCGAATTGTGCGCGGCGAAGGCCCGTGGCTTTTTACGGATGATGGCCGGCGAATACTAGATGCGATTTCTTCGTGGTGGGTAAATTTGCACGGGCACGCCCATCCGAAAATTGCGAATGCGATTGCAGAGCAGGCGTGTCGTCTGGAGCATGTTTTACTCGCAGGATTTGTGCATGAGCCTGTCGAGCGATTGGCGGAGGAGTTGCGTCGCGTGGTTCCTGCGGAATTGAAACATGTGTTTTTTTCGGATGATGGTTCGACGGCGGTGGAAGTTGCGCTGAAGATGGCGCTCCAATATTGGCGGAATGTTGGTCGCCCAGAGAAGAGTGAAATTGTTGCGCTGGAACACGGTTACCACGGGGATACGGCCGGTGCAATGTCCGTGAGCGACGATTCGCCATTTACGGCGGCGTTCGCGGGAATGCGTTTTCCGGTTCATCGCGCACACTCGGCATATTGCTATCGCTGTCCTGTCGGATTGAAGCGCGAGGCGTGCAACATCGAGTGCGCCGATTCGCTGGAAAAACTTTTGGTTGAGCGCGGAGATAAAATTGCGGCTGTGATTGTTGAACCGTTGCTGCAAGGCGCGGGTGGAATGATTGTTCATCCAGTGGAATTTCTACAACGCGTGCGGAAATTGACGGCGCAGCATAATGTTTTGCTGATTGCGGATGAAGTGCTCACCGGATTTGGACGATGCGGAGCGATGTTTGCCAGCGAGTTGGCGGGAATTTCTCCGGATGCGATGTGCGTGTCGAAGGGAATTACCGGTGGATTCTTGCCGCTGGGCGCGACGCTGGTAACGGGGGAAATATTTGAAACGTTTGGCGGAGATGATCCAGCACACACCTTTTGGCACGGACATTCTTATACGGGGAATCCGATTGCGTGCGCGGCGGCGGAAGCGAATCTGGAAATATTCCGGACGGAGATGGTGTTTGAACGCATCGCTGGAATTGCGGCGATCCATGCCGAGCGATTGCCAAGGCTTTCTGGAAACCCTGCTGTGGGCGACACGAGAACAATTGGCACAATTGCGGCGATTGAACTTCGGGCAGGCGACCCAGGATATCTCTCAGAGTTGCGGCCGAAACTTTACGAATATTTTTTGAAGCGCGATATTTTACTGCGTCCGCTGGGAAATGTAATTTACATTTTGCCGCCATACTGCATCGAGGCGAGGGATCTTCATCGCGTTTACGATGTGATCGAAGACGCGATTGGCGCAGTGGCATGAGAGCGCGCCGATTTGACGTTCAAGACGGAGTGCGGTAACTTATTTTTGTGAAGCATAATTCTCGTCAGACGATGCAAGCGTGCGGCATGTGTTGCTGCTGTACGTGCGCGTGTATTTGCGCTCGATCTGGCGGGGAGGTGCTGGCTAGCTAAGTAAGACTGCAGTTGCAAGTCCAGCGATAAGCCCACTGCCAGAAGTTATGGTCAGTGGGTTTTTTGTTTTTATGGCGAATATTTGGGCGATATGGGGGACGCGGAACATGGCAGATCAAAGTTTTGGCGCAGTAGGCGGGGATCAACGAGAACGCGCGGCGCGGGAAATTCCGCGCGCGAAAGAAACGAAGGCGCAGCGTGCTGAAAGATTGAAGCGCGCAAAAAATCCTTGGGATCACTTGGCGGAATTACGGGCCTACGCGCGCTTCGGTTACAAAGCATTTCCGGACGAATGGATCGGAACTTATTTACGTTGGTGGGGAGTTTATCCCCAGGGCGATGGTGTGGGAGTTGTAGGCGGAAAAGACGGCATGGGACGCAGTGTGCCGTATTTCATGGCGCGAATTCGACTGACGAATGGAAAAGTTTCGGCGGCGCAGTTGAAAGTGATTGCGAACGTTGCGGAAAAATATGGACGCGGTGTTGCGGATATTACCGTGCGCCAAAACATTCAGCTGCACTGGATCGAGGCGGAAGCGCTGCCGGACGTGCTGGAACGATTGTGGCGCGTTGGACTGACGACGCAAGGCTCTTGCGGCGACGATACGCGAAACATCACGGGATGCCCGCTGGCGGGTTTGGACGGCGAAGAATATTGCGACGCGACGCCGCTGGCGGAAAAACTTACGGCGATGTTAGTGGGCAATTCCGCATTTTACAATTTGCCGCGAAAATTTAAGGTGTGCGTGACGGGATGCCGGGCGTGGTGTTCGTATCCGGAAATAAATGATGTTGGACTCACGGCGGTGGAGCGACTGACGGGGAGCGAGCGCGAGATTGGATTTTCACTTCGCGTAGGCGGAGGGCTTTCGGCAGAGCCATATTTGGCGCCGCGCCTGAACGCGTTTGTGAAATGGGATCAAGTTGCTCCGGTGACTCGCGCGATCGCAGAAATATTTCGCGATTCGGAAGTTCTGCGGCAGAGCAGAGATCGCGCGCGGCTGAAATTTCTTTTTCTGGATCATGGATGGACAGCGGAATCATTTCTTGAAGAATTGCATTCGAGGTTGGGATTCCGTTTGGATGAAGCGGTGCCGGAAGAGCGGCCTGCGGATATTTATCGAGACCACGTTGGAGTACACCAACAGAAGCAGGACGGACTTTCCTACGTTGGCGCAGCGGTTTTGCGCGGCCGGATCACTGCGGAACAAATGCAAGAGGCGGCGGCGCTTTCCGAGCGCTACGGATCGGGCGAACTGCGCACGACGAACATGCAAAATATTATTGTCGTGAATGTTCCAGAAGTAAATGCACGGATGCTGGCTGCGGAGTTGAGCGGCGTGGGGCTCGCGACGGCGGCGTCTCCTTTCTGGCGCGGCGCGGTGGCTTGCACTGGAACGGAATTTTGCAAACTGGCGATCACGGAGACGAAAGATTTCACGCGCTGGCTGGTTGCGGAACTGGATGAGAGATTGCCGGAATTTTCGCAGGAGTTTCGATTGAATGTGGCGGGATGCCCGAACGCCTGCGGACAACATTGGATCGCGGATATCGGAATTGAGGGGAAAAAAGTGAAGCAGGATGGCGCGATGGTGGATGCATATTATTTTTGCGTTGGCGGAAGTGTTGGAGAGTTTGCGGCGATTGCGCGGCCGGTTGGATATCGTTGCGCAGCGCGTGAAGTTCCCGATGCGATTGAGCGATTGCTGCGGAGTTATCAATCGGTGCGCGAGCCGGAAGAAAATTTGCGAAAATTTCTGGCACGTCATACGAACACACAGATTCGCGAACTTCTCGCAGGCGGCGCGTCGGTGGAACAGATACGCGACGGGTCTCCGGGGCCGGTGCCGCACGGATTGGATGGCTGATGCGAGTTTCGCGATATCCGAAACTGCCGCTTTTCCCAATGTTTTTGCGGTTAGAAGGACGCACCTGTT
>DASYNR010000300.1:0-6740 GCA_036008485.1 Candidatus Acidiferrales bacterium
CTTGCCATCGGGCGTCCAGCCGGTGACCAGGTCGGCAGCCGGATGATAAGTGAGACGGCGCGGCTCGCCGCCAGTTGCGGGCATGACGAACACGTCGGTGTTGCCGTCATAATCGCCGGTGAAGGCGATGGTTTTTCCGTCGGGAGAAAATTTTGGAAAAATTTCTTCGCCGGGATGCGCGGTCAGGCGATGCGCATGGCCGCCGGCGCGCGGAACCGTCCACAAATCACCAGCATAACTGAAAACAATTTGATCTTTGGAGACGTCGGGATAGCGCATGAGGCGAGTTTCCTGCGTTTGCGCGAATGTTGCGGCGCTTAAGGCGAGCGCGAGTGCGCAGAGCAAAATCAATTTCATGGCGCGAAGTTGCGCGCGCTTGGACAAACTGTATGCGGATGCGAGATTCATGTAGCTCCTCGTGGTTGGCCTGCGTCGGGACGGCCCGTTTGCGTGCTAAGAATGGCGAAATTCTACCATTGTTCCGCGAATCATTCGTTCGGCGGCGCTATTCGCGGCGCGTCATTTGATATACGCAATTCGTTAGCAGGATGTTTCGCGCGGCATAGAAGTTTGTTGTCTGGAAACGCGCTTCGGACGGTAAATTTACCGGCAGGAGCGTATGCTAGTATGAGATTTACTCACCGTGAAACGCTGGACTCTGCTTGAGATGTGGGCCCGAACGCAGTGCATTGCGCTTGCGAGCTTCCTGATTTTTTCCTCGACAATATTAATGGCTTCGCCCCGTTGGGCGGATGACGCGTCCACGAAGGCTGCGCGGGAATTGGTACAGAAAATTGCGGCGCAGATTGATCATAAGAAAAAGGTGATGGTGGAAGTTGCGGATATGACGGGAGAGATGCGTGCTGCGGAATTGGATGATGCGAAGAAAATGATCGAGAGTGAATTGCGAGCGCGCGGACTGCGAACTGTTGCAGATTCCTCGTTCGACGTGAAGGTGAGGATTACGCTTTCGCAGGATTTGATTGAACGGATTTGGGTCGCTGAATACGAAGCAGAAGGAACGCGCGCGGTGTTGGTGGCGCAATTTGAGCACACTGGTCTTGATATCCGTCCGTGGATGACTGGAGCGCACCTGGATCGCGAGCTCATATTTTCGGACAATGCGCTGTTTCTAGATTTTGTTGAATGCCGCAGGCCGACGAAAGAAACCTGCGGAGCTGAGCTCGTTTTGTTTCCGAAAGAGCTGATGGGGATGAAGGGTTGGGAGAGCTTCCCGGATGTTCTGATCGCGCACGAAAAACCAACGTCGCGGGACGTACGTGGACGCATAAGGCTAATCGACGGAAGATTTGAATCACGTATTGAAGATGCGATCTGCTCAGGCGATACCAATCTTTCAAATCCGAAGTGCGTCACGTCGAAAAATCCTTGGTCGTTTTGGGGGCCAGGGGGCGAAAGCGCGAATGCTATTCTGGCGGACGGACAGAATTGGTTTACGTGGGTCGGCGGGGCATTGCCGAACGCAGATGCAAAACGGGAGCCGTTCTTCTCGCTGGCGGGTATCGAAGTGAACGGCGAGCCCGGCTGGATTTCAAGTGGTACTGACGGAAAGGTAAGAATTTTCAACAATAAGACCGGAGAGATCCTTGGAACTGCCGCAGGCTGGGGATCGGAACTTGCGGCGGTGAAAACGGAATGCGGCAACGGTTGGCAAATTCTCGCAACCCGCCAGCGCGATCGTACCGAGACGGATGCAGTTACCGTGTTTGAATGGACGGGTTCAGAATTTCGTGCGCTTACGGATCCGCTTGAAATGAACGGAACAATTGTTTCGATGTGGTCCGCGGACGGTGAGGGACCGGCGCGAGCTGTGGTCCACAATCTGAAAACTGGAAATTATGAAGCGTACCTTCTTAAGGTTGGGTGTTCTCAGTAGCGTTGCTGCTGCCTGTTTACTGAGTGGATTTATTTTTGCGCCAGCGCGTGCGTCCGAGCGGCCGCGATATGGCGGAGTGCTGCGCGTGGAAATGCGGGAGCGCGTGAACTCAATGGATCCGCGCGGATGGAATGCTGATGCATCGGATGGAGGTGCGACGGAGCGATTATTGGGATTGGTGTTCGAGCGATTGGTGCGGATGAGTGATGCGGGCCAGGTGCAGCCCGTGCTGGCCGGTTCGTGGCAGCATGATGCGAATTTCACGCGCTGGCAATTTCAGATTCGCGCGGGTGTGAAATTTCATGACGGGACGCCGCTAAGTGCGGATGCGGTGGTGGCGGCGCTGCAGGCCGAAGATGGCGCGAGGTGGAATGCATCAGTGGCTGGGACGGCGGCCGTGTTTGAATTTAAATCGCCGAAACCGAATTTGTTGGCGGAGCTTGCGACGGG
This sequence comes from Candidatus Acidiferrales bacterium, assembly GCA_036008485.1. GTDB lineage: Bacteria > Acidobacteriota > Terriglobia > Acidiferrales > UBA7541 > DASTCZ01. The sequence goes on from DASYNR010000300.1 coordinate 2,348, forward strand.
AAAAAGTTTTATTTTTCGCGCGGCGCAGGACACCGTGGTTGGAACGGGCGCGTTTCGTATTACTGATTGGCAGGCGCAGAAACGTTTGGAATTGAAGGCGTACGAGGATTGTTGGGCTGGGCGGCCATTTGTGGATCGGATTGAAATCGCGCTGGGAGTCTCGTCGCAGCAGCAGGAAACAGATTTGGAATTGGGAAAAGTTGACGTGATTGAATTGTTGCCGAATTTGACGCGGCGCGCGGCGCAAATTAGTGGAGCGCGAGTTTCGGCTTCGGCGCCTTCGGAATTATGGGCGCTGATTATTTCTCCACGAGGAGCGGCGACATACGACGCGCGATTTACGCAGGCGCTTTCTTTGGCGATTGATCGTGCGGCGATTGTGAATGTACTTTTGCAGAAGCAGGGCGAACCGGCGGGGAGTTTGCTGCCGCAATGGCTTTCCGGGTATGCGTTTTTATTTCCAGCGGAAGTGAACGTTGTTGACGCAAAGAAAATTCGCGCGGAATTCACTGCGTCGCCGCTGCAGGCGTTGGTTTATGATGGCGCTGACCCTTCGGCGGCGCTCGTTGCGCAACGAATTGCGGTGAACGCACGCGATGCGGGAATTAATTTGAGCGTTTCAGCGGAAAGTGCGTCGAATAATTTTGATATGCGATTGGTGCGATGGCGAATCGCCGCAGCGGATGCGCGGGAAGCGTTAACGACATTAATTTCGCGGTTGAACGGCGCGCAAGGGGACGCGGCATTCATGCCACTGGAGACTCCGGAGCAACGTTATACGGCGGAACGCGCGGTGCTCGATCGCGGCAGAATAATTCCGCTGGCATTCGTGCCGGAAATTTATGCGGTAGGCGCGCAAGTGAAAGATTGGATGCCGCCGAAATGGGGCGGATGGCGATTGGAAGATTTGTGGCTGGACACGGCGCCGCGTGCGGCAAGTGTGGCGGGACCGGGAAATAAATAAAAGTGAGCTTTCGATTAAAACTCGCGCTGGTATTCACGCTGACGATTGTCGTGGCCGTGGCGCTTGTTGCGTGGGGAGTTTCCACTTACACGCAGAGTGAGTTTGAGAGAGTTGATCAGCAGCATACGAATGCGCTGACCGAACAATTTAAACAAGAGTACGCGCAACGCGGCGAAGAAGTGGCGCATCGCGTGACGCTCATTCGGGAATCGGACGCCACAACCAAGATGGCAATTAATTTGAGCGGGCCGCAAGCCGACCCACCGCGTTTCTTCTCCGATGCAGACGGGCTGGCGAAGTCGAATCAATTGGACTTTCTGGATTTTGTGGGCGATGACGGTTCGGTGATTTCGTCAAAGGAATGGCAGGCGCACTTTGGATACAAAACTGACTGGGTAATCGCCCGCGGGCACGACTGGAATCAACAGCCGGCGTTTCTGAATCTCACCGAACTTCCTGACGGCGTGGCGCTTTCGCTGACGGCGGTGCGCGTCGTCTCTGTGAATGAAAAAAATCTCTACATAATTGGCGGCGTGGAGCTCGACAAAGAGTTCCTGAAGACGCTGGTGCTTCCGGAGGGAATGCGCGCGCTGCTCTATAAAAATTTGCAGGCGGGATTCGATCCGACGCTGCTGACCGGTAAAGAGGGTTCGGTGGCGCAGGCCGATAAACTTGCGCCACTGATCGAGCGCGTGCAAAAACAGGGATTGCCGGGCGAGTTGACGGTTCAGTGGACCACCGAACCTGCCAGCGCGGAAGATTTCCGCGCAATTCCGTTACAAGGCCGCGGGAATCAATTGCTCGGAGTGCTGCTGGTGGGGAGTTCGCGGGCGGAACTTGCGAAGCTCATCAGTTTTATTCGCCAGTTGGCGGTTGTCGTTGGTGGCGCGGGGATTTTGTTGGGCGTATTTGTGAGTGTTTGGTTTTCGGCGCGAGTTACGCGTCCGCTGGCGAGATTAGCGACAGGTGCGCGCGAAGTTGCCGCGGGAGATTGGGCGGTGCGCGTTGATGTGAAATCCCGGGATGAGGTGGGTCAGCTTGCGCGGGATTTTAACGAGATGACGCGTCAATTGGCCGAGCAGCGCGAGAGGCTGGTGCAAGCGGAACGCGTGGCGGCGTGGCGCGAAATTGCGCGGAGGCTGGCGCATGAGTTGAAGAATCCACTGTTCCCGTTGCAATTGACGCTGGAGAACTTGCAACGCGCGCGCCAACAGACGCCGGCACTTTTCGATGAAATATTTACGGAGTCGACGAAAACTCTGCGGGCTGAACTGGATAACTTGAAAACGATTGTTACGCGGTTCAGCGATTTTTCAAAAATGCCCGCGCCGCAATTCCAGCCAACAAATTTAAACGATGCGGTGAGGAATGCGGTGCGCGTTTACGATGCGCAATTTAATGTGATGGGCCGCCCACCGGTGACGCCGGAACTTTATCTGGATGAAAATATGCCGATGATTCAGGCCGATCCGGATTTGCTGCATCGCGCGCTGAGTAATTTAGTGCTGAACTCACTGGACGCGATGCCTTCAGGCGGCACGTTGACGGTGCGCACGGGACATGGCGATGGAGTGGTGGGCGTGGAAATTTCGGATACGGGAGCGGGGCTGACTCCGGAAGAATGCGAAAGATTATTTACGCCGTACTACACGACGAAGCGAATGGGGACGGGATTGGGGTTGGCGATTGTGCAATCGATCGTGAGCGATCATTTTGGGAAAGTTTCCGTGGAGAGCACGCCGGGACATGGCGCGACGTTCAGGATTGAGTTGCCGGTGCGTCCGCCGGGAGTGGAAAGTCATCTGGATGTGGGCCGGAATTCAGACCGCGGCGCGAGCGGCATTTCTGGAAATGGATCTGCGCCGCGCGAGGAAGCTGAACTGGTGAAGGAAAAGCGGCGAGCGGAAAATGTTGGCGTGAAAAGTACGCTGGGATTGGGCGAATGAAAAACACGGCACATTTGCTGGTTGTTGACGACGATCCGAACACGCTGGCTTCGCTTTCGCGCGCGTTTCGATTGGCGGGATATGAAGCCACCGTTTGCGATTCGGCGGTCCGCGCGCTGGAGCTGGCGAAATCGGAGCGCTTCGACTTGATAATGTCGGACGTGATGATGCCGGGCCGCGATGGACTGAGTCTGCTGGAAGATCTGAAAAATGCGGGCGTGGCTACGCCGGTCGTAATGATTTCCGGGCAAGCGAGCATTGAGATGGCCGTGCGCGCAACTCGATTGGGAGCAGTGGATTTTCTGGAGAAACCGCTTTCGACGGAAAAGCTAATGGTGACTGTCGAAAATGTTTTGAAACTTTCGCGGCTGGAGCAGGAAAATCGCGAACTGCGCACGCGGCTGGGACGTCATGAAATAGTTTGGCAAAGTCCGGTGATGGAACGCCTGATGGCGCAGATCCGGCGAGTGGCTGCGAGCGAAACGCGCGTCTGTATTCTGGGAGAGACAGGCACAGGTAAAGAATTGGTGGCGCGGACGCTACATGAAAATAGCCCGCGGCACGCTGGGCCTTTCATCACGTTAAATTGCGCGGCGGTACCGGCGGAATTAATTGAGTCTGAACTATTCGGCCATGAAAAAGGCGCGTTCACCGGAGCTTCGGGGCGACACACTGGGAAATTTGAACAAGCGCATGGCGGCACATTATTTCTAGATGAAATCGGCGACATGCCTCTGACTATGCAGGCGAAACTTTTGCGCGTGCTAGAAGAAGGGGAAGTGGAGCGCGTCGGAGGAGACAAGCCGGTGCGAGTGGATGCGCGTGTGATTGTAGCGACGCATCGAAATTTGGAAGAATTGGTGCGGCAGAATGCATTCCGCCAGGATTTATTTCACAGGATTTATGTTTTTCCGCTGACGCTGCCTCCGTTGCGGGAACGCGTGGACGACATTCCGGCGCTGGTGCAACATTTCGCGCGGCAGGTATCCGCACAAAATGGATGGAAAGAAAAACCGATTGAGCCAGCCGCGATTCAAGAGCTGCAACATTACGCGTGGCCGGGAAATGTGCGCGAGCTACGTAATGTTGTCGAGCGATTACTGCTGATTGCTGCCGGAGTGAGTGTGACGGCAGAAGACGTCCGCATGGCGCTGCCGCGATCGGGCGATACTCATGCGCACGGTGGAAATTCCACCGGCGCGGCGGGATTTTCCGGCACGCTTGCTGAGCGCGTCGAAAAATTCGAAAGGGAATCACTGGTCGGCGAACTCGCAAAGCACGGATATCACATGACGAATGCCGCGCGTGCGTTGGGGCTGGAGCGAAGCCACCTGTACAAGAAATGCCAGCAATTGGGCATTGATCTGAGAGAGCTGCGAAAGACCGAATAACCTGCTCGCAAGCCTGTAACCTACTGTAAATAAAGAACTAAGCTGAATTATCCACTGATGTCTCGCCTGCTGTTCTCGATTTCCCTTGACAA
>DASYNR010000301.1:0-5521 GCA_036008485.1 Candidatus Acidiferrales bacterium
GATGCATTGAGTTAAGGGTGTAGACTCTCTACATGGTAGGGTGTAGATTGGCTACAACTATGGGGTCGAACCGAAGGTCCAGGGACGGCGTCTGTTATGCGGAGGCTTCAGACATGCGGACGATCGCGAATCTCACTGGAAATCGAAGCAAGATATTTCTGAGTGCTGGCGGGCTGATTGGCGTTTGCGCGGCGATATTTTTTGGGCCCTTTGGCGTGACGCCGACTCGCGCCGAAGCGCCGATGCAAAATGGGCGCGCTGTTGCCCCTGTCTTCGAGTACGAAGTGGCCACGATCAAGCCAAACAAGTCAGTGCAGGATGGACCGAATCTGAGGGAGGCCGATGACGGAATCAGAGGAACAAACTGCCCGTTGATGATGCTGATTCACGAAGCGTACGGAATTTTTCATGACTATCGGTACACAGGAGCGCCGGAATGGTTGAACTCCGAGAAATATGACATTGAAGCGAAAATGGATGGATCGGTGGCCGATGCATTCAACAAATTGGGAAGGGACCAACGAACCCTTGTGTTTCACCAGATGCTACAAACGCTTCTGGCGGATCGCTTGAAACTGGAAACTCACCGTGAAACCAAGGAACTTCCGGTCTACTTGTTGGTCGTCGGAAAGAGCGGAGCGAAACTCCCGGACGCGAAACCCGATCCTGATGGATCGAACCACGCGCACTGGGGAGACCGGATGAACTGGCCGGTCGTCTCGATGATCGGTTTTCAGGCAACGCCTGGAGATCTGGCGGGAAGATTATCAGGAATTCTTGGCCGAGAGGTTCTGGATAAGACCGGACTCGCCGGTAAATATGATTTCACGCTGGAATACGTGCCCGACGGCGCTCAGACTCGTGTTTCCGATGGCGAAGGGCCGCCGGCTCCGACCGGCGTTTCTATATTCACCGCTTTACAAGAACAGCTGGGATTGAAATTGGAATCGGGAAAAGGGCCGGTCGAAATAATTGTGATTGGTCACGTGGAGAGGCCTTCAGGAAATTAATTTGAAAGGCGAATGGAATTCCAAATGAAAGAACGATATCTGAACCGGATTGAATTGCTGCAAGGAACGCTGGACATGCTGATTCTGCAGACGCTGCAATGGGGGCCGAGGCATGGATACGGACTGAGCCAGTCGATTCGGACGAATTCCGGCGAGATTCTGAAGGTAGATACGGGTTCGCTTTATCCGGCGCTGCATAGGCTGGAAAAACAGAAATTGATCGCCGCGGAATGGAAACTATCGGAGAACAATCAGCGTACTCGCGTATATAAGCTTACGAGCAAAGGCAAGAAGCAGTTGGTGTCAGAGCGTTCGCGGTGGTCGCAGCTATCGGAAGCGATTGCGGGAGTTCTAAATCCTGCGAAGAGCGAAGGTGACGCATGAACTTCTTATTCTGGCGGCGAAAGCAGCGGGATAAAGAGTTGGACGAGGAGTTGCAGAGTCATCTGCGGATGGCGACGCGGGATGGCGTGGAGCGGGGGGAATCCTCGGAGCATGCGCGCGATTCCGCGCGGCGTGAAATGGGGAATGTTGCGCTGGTGAAGGAAACCACGCGGGATATTTGGGGATGGAGGTGGCTGGCGGATTTCGCGCAGGATGTGCGGTACGGGATGCGCATGTTGAAAAAAAATCTGGGTTTCACCGCGATTGCCGTGCTGACAATGGCTCTGGGCATCGGCGTGAACACTTCCCTGTTCACGGCATTCCATGCCGTCGCGATGAAAATGATTCCGGTTGAGCATCCACAGAACGTAGTTCGCATGATGAAATGGTTTTCGAGTGGGGCGGAAGGCGATGTACAGTTTGCATTTTCCTATCCCGAGTATCTCCATTACCGGGAACATGCTCCGGTTTTTTCCGGCGTTGTTGCGGCAAGCTGGCCCACGGGAATGTCCGCTTCACTGCAATCCAAGAATAAATCTGGGGAGGCATCATTTGGCGGGGCGATGCCGGTCGCGGCGCAGCTCGTGTCGGAGAATTATTTTTCCGAGCTGGGGATTCATCCCGTCTACGGGCAAACGTTTGGAAGAATCGATAAGGAAGTGTCGAATGCGCGGCCGGTGGCTGTGATTGGCTACCAATTCTGGCGACGCGCTTTTGGCGCCAGCCCGCAAGCGATTGGCGCGATTATAAAAGTGAACGGCACAGCAATGTCCGTGATTGGCGTCGCACCGGAAAGATTTACGGGCACGGCAAATCCGCCAATCGAGCCAGATTTTTGGGCGCCGCTCGGAATGCAGCCTCAATTGATTCCCGGGCACGATTGGAGAAATGACGCGGTCGAACATCCGCTACAGTTAATCGCGCGGCTTGCGCCGGGGACGACCAGTTCGACGGCGCTGCCAGGACTTGGAGTTGCGGCTGACGGATATCGGCCGGTTCCGAGGGAATATCCAGAATCCGAAAAAGTTACGCAGCTTTCGTTGCAAGAGGCAACTTACTTCGGCGAAACGCACGACGTGAGATTTCAGGAGTTCGTGGCGCTGCTGATGGTTGTGACTGGACTGGTGCTGCTGATTGCGTGCGCCAATCTGGCCAACATGCTTTTGGCACGCGCGAGCGGCCGGCAAAAAGAAATCAGTACGCGCATGGCGCTCGGCGCGAGCCGCGGACGCGTGGTTCGCCAGCTTTTGACGGAGAGCACGCTTCTCGCGATGCTCGGCGGTGCGGTCGGCCTGATTTTTTCGATTTGGGCGAGCAACGCACTGTGGCTGGAAATCGCGCACGTCATGGAAGACTCGCTACGGCCAAGTCTTTCGACGGTGATTCAAATGGATCTGAATCTTCGGGTGTTCGCGTACACGGTTTTGCTCTCACTGGTAACCGGCACATTGTTTGGACTATTCCCGGCATTGAGATCGACGAAGTCGGATTTGACGGCGGCGCTCAAAGACGAGGGCAACGCCATTGGCGGGCGTACGGGACGCTCTCGTATGCGCAGTTTTCTGGTGGCGGCACAGATGGCGGGATCAATGCTTTTGCTCATCACCGCGGGACTAATGTCGCGGGGCCTGATTAAGTCACAGTCGGCCAAGCCGGGTTTCAATGAGAGAAATGTTTTTGCGTTGAGATTCGACCGGCCCGCTGATGCGCAAAGGTCGAACACAGTAGTTCGCCAGATCGCCGACCACCTGGGAGCCACGCCGGAGATTGAAAATTTCTGCATCGTGGATCGAATTCCATTTACGGGAACGTGGACGCCACCGGTAATTGCGGAGGGCAGCGCGGCAACACCGGAAAATAATCCCGCACGCACTCTGGCGAATTATGTTTCGCCTGCATACTTCGCGACCCTGGAGATTCCGATCTTACGTGGCCGCACATTTAATGAAGAAGAAATAGCAATGGGGACGAAAGTCGCGATTGTGAGTCGTTCGGCCTCGCAGCGTTTTTGGCCGGGCGAGGATCCGATCGGCAGACGCGTCAAATTAGATTTAGATTTTCGCGGAAACTGGACGGAATTTGAAGTGGTCGGCGTCGCGAAAGACGTCCGCACAGCGAACCTTTCGCGAATGGACGCGAGCTTCGTTTATGTGCCGATTAATCCTTCAAAACTTTACGACTACAACGTGCTTGTGCGCCCGCGGCCTGATGTAATCAACAATCCAGCAAGCCTTGGCTCTGCTTTACGGTCGTGGGAGCCGGAAATAGAGCTTGGCCAATCGCTCGAGAGTTTTCTACGCGTGCAGCGAGTGATGCCGGAGGCGATCGCAAAATTTGCGGCGATTCTTGCAGTGCTCGCAGTGTTGCTCGCGGCGGTTGGAATCTACGGCGTGATGGCGTACCTGGTTTCGCAGCGAAGGCGCGAGATCGGGATTCGCGTTGCGTTAGGTGCGATGCCCGGAGATATCCTGCGAGTGATTCTTGCGCAGGGACTCAGGCCGGTGTTCGCTGGAGGATTGATTGGATTGCTACTTTGCGCGGGACTTGCCTCGATGTTGCGAGCGATGCTGAATTTTCCGGGCAGTCCCGATTTGCTTTTCGGTGTAAGCGCGTTTGATCCGGAAACATTTGTGGGATTTACGCTATTGCTAGCGGCCGTGGCGTTGCTTGCTTGTTACGTGCCGGCGCGGAGGGCGTTGAAAGTCGATCCGATGGTGGCGCTACGGTATGAGTAATTTTCGTGGGAGATGCGGAGGGCGAAAATGAGTTTTCAATTCTGGCGGCGAAGGCAGCACGATGAAGAATTGGACGCCGAGATTCAGAGCCATTTGAATATGGCGGCGCGGGATCGCTTGGAGCGGGGTGAGTCTTCTGAGCAGGCGCGGGATTCCGCGCGGCGGGAGATGGGGAATGTTGCGCTAGTGAGAGAAACCACACGAGAAATTTGGGGGTGGAGGTGGTTGACAGATGCTGCGCAGGATTTGCGATTTGGGATGCGCATGTTGCGGAAGAATCCCGGGCTTAGCGCGCTGCTGATTCTAACTTTGGCGGTTGGAGTTGGCGGAACGACAGCGATGTACAGCGTGATTGAGGCGGTGGTGCTGCGTCCGCTGCCGTATGTGGATGATACGCGAGTGATGAAAATCGGCGGTACAAATTTGAAAGACTTGAGGGAATTCGGCGCGAGTTCATTTGAAGTTCTTACCGACTATCAAGTCGGCGGCGCGGCAATCCGCGTGAATGGCAGCGTAGAACGGGCGTTTACCTCCTATAGTTCTGAAAATTTCTTTGATGTGTTCCGCGTGTCACCGTCCATCGGGAGGACATTTGCTGTTGGCGAAGCCGCGCCGGGCGGAGCGAACGTCGCGGTTTTGAGTGACACGTTTTGGCGAAAGGATTTCGCTGGGAGCACGGCAGCAATCGGCGCGACGATTCATGTGAATGGCGCGCCATACACGGTGATTGGCGTCATGCCCGCGGGATTCACATTTCCCGGCAAAACTTCTCTGTGGATATCCAGCCCGGCCGGATGGCAGGCTTCGGTTTCGCCAAGTGAACAGGTGGATTTACCTTCGTCACTGGAGTGGGGAGTACTCGGGCGGCTACGCCAAGGAGTTACGGTTGCGTCGGCGAACGCCGAAATGGAAGCCCTCCGCCAGCGAATGGTGCGGGCGTATGCCGGGACGAATCGCGCCGCCACGTCGCGCATCAGCGTGAATCCGGTGACGCGAGTTCTTTCACGGCAATATGGAGTGGAACTTTATTACCTTTTGGCGGCGGGCGGATTTGTGTTGTTAATCGGATGCGTAAATGCAGCTGGGCTTTTGCTGGCACGCGGATCTGTAAGGCGCAGGGAGATCGCGGTGCGATTGTGTTTGGGAGCGGGCCGATGGCGAGTTGCGCGTCAACTGCTATCGGAAAGTTTCGTGCTGGCGGCGTTGAGCAGCATCGCGGGAGTGGGTTTGGCGTGGATGCTAGTTGCGCTCATTCGCGCATACGGGCCGCCGGATGTGCCGCGGCTTTCTGAAACGATTGTGAACGCGCGCGCACTTTTCTTCGCGCTGGGGATCGCGCAAGTTGCTGGAATTCTGGCGGCGCTGTGGCCAGCGTTCCGGTCGAGCGGAATG
>DASYNR010000302.1:0-9526 GCA_036008485.1 Candidatus Acidiferrales bacterium
AGAATATGCCGCCCGGGAACACCGCGTTTCATTTGTTTCCGGTTGCCACTACGACGCGATGGCATGCGTCGCGTGGCGGAGGATTTTCGCTGGGCGCGTTTACGGCGCCGAATCCTCCGAATGCAGCGGTGATCACGTACAGCGTGAATCGAACACCGGAACAGGGTGCTGGGCCGATCTACATCTCCGTAATGGATTCCGAGGGGCATGTAATTCGGAAAATCGACTCGCGTCCGCACGCGGGAATCAATCGGGTTGTGTGGCCTTTGAACTATGAGGGACCGACCCCGCTGGATTTCACTGTCGTAGCCGAAGGTGGCTCGAGTGAGGAAGGTGGCGGAGGTGGTCGTGGCGGGGGAGCGCCGCCGGTGCCACCGGGAACTTACCGAATTGACGCGCAGGACACTGCGACGCAACAGACGCAGAGCGTAACATTTAAGGTTGAGGCTGATCCGCGAATGAAAGCTAACGCGGCGGGGTTCGCGGCACAGACCAAGGCGGCGATCGATGCTCGAAGCGCGCTTTCGGATTTGAATGTTTTGGTGAATCACATGGAAGCGATTCGGGCGCAGCTTCTGTCGTTGGGTCTGCGTAAGAAAGATGAATTGGGCACGCGCGCCGTGGGTTTGGCTGTGAAAGTAGAAGCGATGGAGGACCCGCTCTACAATCGAGACGCTCCGCGTGACAGCAAAGCGTTTCTGCATTCTCTTTCGAGAGTGCAGGACCGGCTGTTGCGGGTGAATGGCCAGATTTCCTCGGCGTACGGCGAGTCGCCGTCACAGCTGACGTTGGATGAGTTGGCGGAACTTTCCGGCGAGGTGAAAAAGCGCGCAGCGGAGTTCGATCATTTCCTTGCGACGGACGGAGCGGCATTTAATAAATTTGCCGCGGATCAGGGCGTGCAGGCGTTGGCGCTGGGAAAGACGACAGGGAAGTAGAGAAGCGGCGCCCCTACTCGATTTCTTTGATTGGAGTACAGGAATCGCCCCATTCCATTCTTTGGGCTGGGGTTGTAGTTTTGCGTTATGTTGACGCGAATTACGCATCCCTATCAAGTTCCGAGTCAATACTCACATGCGTCCGACCGCTTCGCTGGACGATTCATTCCTGAGCCGCCGCATACCAATACCTGGAGAACTGAAATCATGGGATTCCGAAAACGAGGCGTTCCGCAAAGACCGGATTACTTTCCGTTTGTGGTAGGTGGAATTTTGATAGTAGCCGCGGTGCTGTTCTTGGCGAATGTTCTGGGTGCGTAACTGCCGTTCCGGCGGCTGTGGCGTCGTGAACACACATCATTAGGCCTTGCCAAGTAACTTCGCCAGTTTGTCGTTTAAGTCCCGCATCTTGTCGTGGATGTGTGGGGAAAGCTTTTCGTATTGTACCTGAGAAATCAATTCGGGTTGCGATTCTGGAGCTCCAGACCAGCGCCAGACCGCATAGGTCCATATGATTGTGCTGACCACCATTGATGCTCGGTTCATGTAGTCCGGAATAGAATATGGAACTATCGACTGACGGAGCAAAAGCTCGTTGTTGACTACTTGAATGGAAGCGAAAACGCCGATGCCGACCAAGATTAGTCGGTAAAGAGACGGAATCTGGATTCGATAATAGGCGCCGATTGTTAGCAATGCTAAGACCAGCACTGCCTGCATAAGCCCAATTCGCTGATTTGCAACCACGATACGAGGCCAAATATGCCGTACGCTATGTACAGCTGGGTATGCCGTCCACGACAGGAGAATTGCAGCCGCGGCGGTCAATATCCACGATCCTGCGGCAAAAACCGTGGGATAAACGCGAAGGATTCGTCGCGAAACTTCAGCAAACGCCAGGAGGCGCAGGATAGTCAACAGAAACTCGACGGTCCAATAATAATAGAACGCCATGCGCAGGTAATACGCCGTGGTGAGAGTTGTCCATCTCCAGGCAACATCCGTAATCATGCTAATGACGAGATAGGTCGTGAAGAAAAACAGCCGGCGGTAAAGTTTCCGACGAAACAGAATTGACAACGTGAACAAGAGAAGGGAGTCGATGGTTAAGAAAACCGACCAGTCGTATGCTGAGGAAAATGTCACCATCGTTCCAGCGAGAACATGGAGACTGCCTGGGTGTGACAGTAAGAATGGTGCCGAGGGGCAGAGTTGAACTGCCTACGCCGGCCTTTTCAGGGCCGCGCTCTACCGGTGAGCTACCCCGGCACCGGAGCAAACATTGTAAGCGAAACTGCGCGCGGGGCAAAGCGAAACGCGCAGGTTTCTGAAAAATAGTTGCACTTATTTCCCAGCCTGCGGCGTATCTCCTATTATGTTAGGGTAATTTTGGAATTGTGCGGGGGCCACAGGGTGGCTTAACTAGCCTGCCGAGGACACGGGCGACCCCGCGAACTGTGCGGGGTTGCCCTACGCATATCGCCGAAAAATTTGGAGGTTCTGTGATGAAGCATGTGATTCTTGTTGCGCTGTGCGCGACTACTCTTAGCTTTGCGGCTTCGGCGCAGAGGTTGCCGACGAACGTAATTCCCGATAGCTACGATCTGACCTTCACGCCGAATCTTGAGAAAGCGACGTTCAGTGGCGAAGAGGCCATTCACGTTCGGCTGTTGAAACCGGCGGCGACGATCACTCTAAACGCAGCGGAAATTGAATTTCAGGAGGTGAAAATTACGGCCGGAAGTTTCCATTTGGTGGTTCCCGTTACATTGGACGAAAAATCGGATCAGGCGACATTTAACGTGCCGGTCGAATTGCCGGCGCGCGATTATTTTATTCACATCAAATACACGGGAATATTGAACGACAAGCTGCGCGGATTTTATTCGAGTGAGACGCCCAAACGGCGCTATGCGGTAACGCAATTTGAGTCGACGGATGCGCGAAGGGCGTTCCCGTGTTTTGACGAGCCTGCGTACAAGGCCGTCTACAACATTAAATTGGTGATTGATAAGGGCGATACGGCGATCTCGAATGGAAAAATTATTTCGGATACGCTGGGGCCGGGCGAGGGGAAACACACGCTGACATTCTCGCCATCCCCCAAAATGTCCACCTATCTTGTGGCGATGATGGTTGGCGATTTTGTGTGTAAGTCGGGCGCGGCGGATGGAATTCCGATTCGAGTTTGTACCGTGCCGGGAAAAGAAAATCTGGTTGGATGGGCGCTGACTTCCGCTGAAAATATTTTGAAATTTTACGATACGTATTACTACACGAAATATCCCTACCACAAGCTGGACATTATCGCGTTCCCGGACTTTGCCGCCGGCGCGATGGAAAATGTGGCGGCGATCACCTATCGCGAGACGGATCTGTTCGTCGACGAAAAGACTTCACCGCTGGATACGCGCGAAAATGTGACGTCTGTGCTGGCGCACGAAATGGCGCACCAGTGGTTCGGCGACTTTGTGACCATGAAATGGTGGGACGATATTTGGCTGAACGAAGGATTTGCCACGTGGATGGCATGGAAGCCGATGGAGGCGTGGAAACCAGAATGGCACAATTCACAGAGCGAGATTGCCGAAACGGATGGTGCGCTGACGACGGATTCGATTTCGTCCATCCGGCCGATTCGTGCGAATGCGAGTACGCCGGCGGAAATTGACGCGCTGTTTGACGGAATTGCTTATGAGAAAGCGGCGTCTGTGCTGCGGATGGTCGAGGCGTATGTCGGCAAGGATTTATATCGCAAGGGAGTGAATGAATATTTGCAGGCGCATCAGTATGGGAATGCGACGGCGGAGGATTTCTGGAACGCGATGACGCGGGTAACAGGAAAGCCGGTTGATAAAATTATGAAGGCTTTTATTGACCAGCCGGGCGCGCCGCTGATTGCTGTGCGGTCAACGTGCAGCGGAGGAGTGACGAAGGTTACGCTGACGCAGGATCGGTTTTACGCGGATCGCGGCCCGGGGTACGACATTGTGTCCGGTGGCGTGGCCGAGCTGTGGCAGATTCCGGTGGCGCTTCGCGCCGCAGGATCGAAAACTTCGGTTTATAAAATACTAAGTCAGCGCGAGCAAACTTTTGATTTGCCGGGCTGCGCTCCGTGGGTATTCGCGAATGCCGGCGGGCGCGGATATTACCGCGCGGAATATGGCGTCGACGCATTTTCAAAAATGAGCGCGGAGATGGAAACGAGTTTTAGTCCCGAAGAACGGATTCATTTCCTGGGCGACGCGTGGGCGATGGTGCGCGCGGGAAGCTTGAACGTGGGAGACTATCTGAACGCGATGCAAAATGTTAAAGGCGATAGGAATCGCGCGGTGATCGACGAAGCGATGGGAGCAATTCCGCGGATTCATGACGCAATTGCAAGTCCTGCTGATCGCCCGGCATTTGAGGCTTGGGTGCGGAAATTTTTGGGGCCGATTGCGAGTGACCTGGAAATAGTGAGGCCGGCGCGGCCAGAGTGGTCGGAGACGCCTCCTCCGAATACTCTGGTACCGGGAGCGGAGATAGTGGATGACAGCGCGGAGCGCGCGGCGTTGCGAACCGATGTGACGAATATGCTGATGGCGTATGGAGATGACCCAGCGTTGTTGGCGAAATCGTTCGATACGGTCGAAGCGTATATGGAGAAGCCGGCGTCCGTAGATACTCAGCTGGCGCGAAACGCGTTGCGGATTGTGGCGCAGAAAAGCAATGCGGCGATGTACGACCGTTACATGGAACATCTGAAAGCGGCGAAAACTCCCGAGGAATACTATTCGTATTTCTACGCGCTGAGCGCGTTTCGCGATCCTGTCTTGACGAAGCGCACATTTGAATTTGTACTAAGCCCTGCGGTGCGAAATCAAGATATGGGGCTGATCAACAATTTATTCGGAGATGATGCGACGCAGGCGGTGGCGTGGGATCTGCTGAAGCTGCATTTCAATGGCTTGAAAGAGAGAGAGGGTGCGCAGATTGGCGGCGCTGGGCTTGCATCTATCGCAGGACAGTTTTGCGATGCCAAGATGCGGGATGAATCGCAGGCGTTTTTTGCGGCGCAGAATATTCCGGGTGCGGAGCGGCCTTTGCGCAATGCAAAGGATCGCGTGAACGCATGCATTATGTTGCGAAACTTGCAGCAGAAGAGTCTTTCGGCTTATCTCGCCAAGTAGAACTGTCCAGAAAACAACAAAACGGCGCGCATCAAATCGATGCGCGCCGTTTCCAGTTGCGATTACCTCATTGAAGTATCGATCTCGCGCATCCAATCTTTGCTTTTCAGCAATTCGCGAGGCTTGGTGCCGTCAGGCGGGCCTACAATGCCGTCTTTTTCCATGATGTCAATCAGACGGGCGGCGCGGCCGTAACCGATGCGCAGACGGCGTTGCAGCGTGGAGGTTGAAGCGCGGCCCGCGTCGCAAACCACACGCACTGCCTCTTGATAGAGCGCGTCGTCGACTGGCTCGTCTCCGCCTTCGCCACCTTCACCTTCAACAGATTCTTCCTTCGGCGGTTCCAGCAGCTTCTCATTGTAAACAGCGGTGCCTTGCGACCGCCAGAAATCGCAGACCGCGGCAATTTCGTCCTCACCAACAAGCGAACCGTGAATACGATGCAGCCGCGAAGAACCGGCCGGGAGGTAAAGCATGTCACCGCGGCCGAGGAGCGATTCGGAACCGTTGGAATCGAGAATGGTGCGCGAGTCAACCTTGCTGGCCACTCGGAAAGAAATGCGGGCAGGGAAGTTGGCTTTAATTAATCCAGTGATGACGTCCACAGACGGGCGTTGCGTGGCGAGAATCAAATGGATGCCCACCGCGCGGGCCATTTGCGCGAGACGAGTGATGGAAGCTTCCACATTGCTCGTGTCCACCATCATCAAGTCGGCCAACTCGTCAATGATGATGACGATGAACGGCAGAGGCTTGTGATCGAGTTGGACTTCGTCGTCATCGAACAGCGAGAGCGATTCGCCGCGCTTGAAGGTGCGATTGTACTGGTCAATGTTGCGCACACCGCGTTGAGCCAATAATTTCAGGCGGCGTTCCATCTCACGCGTCGCATTGCGCAAAACGTTTGACGCTACCTTCGGATCGGTGACGACTGGCGCGAGAAGATGCGGAATGCCTTCGTACAATCCAAGTTCGAGGCGCTTCGGATCGACCATAACGAGTTTCAGTTCGTCTGGCGTGGCTTTGTACAGCATGGAAATAATCAGTGAATTGAGGAAGACGCTCTTGCCGGTGCCAGTTGCTCCTGCAATCAACAAGTGAGGCATTTGCGCCAAATCGCTAATGCGATTGCGTCCGATTAAATCTTTGCCCATTGCGAGAGTGAGCTTCGACGCGGAGTTTACGAATTCCGGCGACTCTATTTCCTCACGTAGGGCAATTGTTTGGCGGTGATGATTCGGAACTTCAACGCCAATGGTGGATTTCCCGGGAATGCGGTCAATCAGGATCGACTCGGCTTTCAGCGCGAGGCACAGGTCATCCTGAAGTCCCGTGATGCGGCTGTATTTGATACCGGCTTCCGGCTTGAATTCATAAGTCGTGACGACCGGGCCTGGATTGATCTGAGTAATCACGCCGCCGACGTCAAATTCCTTCAGCTTCGCTTCGATGGCGCGGGCGCACTGCTTCAGATCTTCTTCCTGCATTTTTTCGCTGCGCTCAGCGGAATGCAGCAAAGTTGTGGGTGGCAGCTTGAAATTCGAGGGGCCGCTGGAAATTTTCGGGCCGGAAGATTTGGAAGGCTTTTCCGGTTTTTCCTCCGCGTCAGCCTTTTCTTTGAAACGCAGAATTACTGGCGAGCGCCGCGACGGCTTTTCTTCTTCCGCGTCCTCAGCTTCGGGAGCCTTTTCTTCCTCTGCCTCGGCAACGGCGGACTTCGCAAATACTTTGCTAATCGCCTCCTTTACCTGCGAAGCGACAGCGGGACGTCCAGAAATCTTAATGTCCTCGACGCGCTTGCGAAGCTGTTTTTGCTCGCGAGCTTCGCGCCAGTCGTTGTAGCGGTCCATCAGTGACGGAATAAAATTAATTTTGGCGAGCGGCCCCTTCGCCCATTCTTGCGCGCCGAGGAAAGAAAATTTTGTGGTGAGGAATAGCGCGACGAGCAGCGCGGCAACTGTGACAAGCTGTCCGCCAACGCTATTGAACGCGGTGGTCAACCCGCTAGCGAGCACGTCGCCTAGTAATCCTCCGGGAGGCGCGGCTCCGCGGACTTCGGGGAAGTGCCAGAGAGTGACCAGCGCGGGCAATCCCAATACGAATAGTCCCCAGCCGACGAGTTTTGCTGTCGGCGAATCCACCGGGCGGCTGCGAAACCATCGTGTGCCGAGCGCGAATATTCCCGCGGGCAAAAGGAATGCCGCGTAGCCGAGCCCCTGGAACAACAGATCGGCGCCGTGGGCGCCGACTGGACCGATCCAGTTGGTGGCATGGCGCGTTCCTGAGTCAAATGAAGAGACATTCAGGGACGCGTCATGCGGATTGTACGAAAGCAGGCTGAGAGCTACGAGAAGGCCCACGGTGAGGCCTAAAAATCCGCATAGCTCATTCAGACGGTGATTTTCCGTTGGCGTTAGTAAGCGCACAAACTTCTCCTGGGTGGGCGGATAGCGGTAGCTACTCTACCTCTGGGGCTCGCGGGCGCTATCGCGTGTGGCCCAGATGGAGGAAAACGAGTAACAAGATAAGTATACCGAGCGCGACGCGGTAAACAACAAAAACTTTCAGCGTGCGTGTTTGTAGATAACGGAGGAGAAATCCAATAACGAGATACCCAACGATTCCGGAGACGGCGATGGCAATGAACAAGGTGGAAAGCGAAATGTCCATCGTTCCCGCTTTGTGCGCGTGAAGCAGTTTGGGGAGTTCTTTGACGGCTGCGCCTGCGATCAGCGGCGTTGAAAGCAGGAACGAGAATCGCGCGGCGGTTTCTCGCGTCATGCGCTGAGAAAGGCCGGCCGTGATGGTGATGCCGGAACGCGAAACGCCGGGAAAAAGTGCCAGAGCCTGGGCCGACCCGACGATGATTGAATCGCTAAGGCCAAGTTCCGGAATATGGCGCTTCTGACTGGCCATGCTGTCGACCCACCACATCAATAATCCGACGCCGATGAGCGCGCACGCGATGGGAATCGGCTGCATGAAGCGCTCTTCAATTGTTTTTTCGAACAGGATGCCGACAAGCGCGCCGGGAATCGTACCGATCACGAGCAACCAGAAGAGTTTGCGCTTCCAGGAAAGTTCCTCGCTGCTCATGTTGGCTGACGCGCGAATGCCGAATCCTGCCAGAGTTAGCTGCACCCAGTCGCGCAGAAAATAAATCAGCACCGCAAATAGCGTGCCGATATGCAGCGCGACGTTGAATGCGAGGCCGGGTTCCTGCCATCCGGCGAACCACGGAAATAGGACCAGATGCGCGCTGCTGCTGATGGGGAGAAATTCGGTAAGGCCCTGCACGACCGCCAGCACTACAGCTTGAATTAGAGGCATTCTGAGTCAAATCTCCTTCGGTAAAATATTTATTTTAAGCTGTAGCACGCGCTTCTTTCTGGACAGTGATGCGACCGATCCAGGCAAAGACGAATAGCGTCGCGCCGCCGATCCAAGCACCAAGAGTAAATGACCTGGGAAAATATTGCGCGATGATAACTCCGCTGCCAACGAGAATCGCGGCTAACGCCGCGAACATTCGCATGCCGTAAAGAAAAATGAAAGGAAGGTAATGCGCGCCCAGCAGGATCATTAGGGCTGGATAAAATAAAGTTAGCCGAAGTTGGGTTGCGGGAAAAAGCAGGAGCATGCCTAGAGGCAGCGTGAATGCGATCTGGATACCGAGGCTGCTCAACGGATTGCCCTCGGTCGGAGATGTAGGCCCGCCTGATAAACGGAGCAACATAACGGTGAGTGGGAAGATGAAACAGCCTCCGAATACTATCTCGATTATTCCCGCGCGAGGACTAACCCAATAACCAAGAGAAGCCGACACCAGCCAGAGTACGGACGAAACCAGTTGACCCCAAAAACCGCCCACGAAGACAGTGCGTACATTCCGTTGAGCGTCCTGTACCTGCATGTTCGAGCACTCCGAGAAAGAATGTGAAATCTTCTGCTACGACGCGGACAGGATTTTGGTCATGCACAGCGCATCCACACGATCCAAATAATATCGGGGAATCGTGCCGACGGTACGATAGCCGTGGCGCGCCCAAAACGCAATGCCGGCGGTGTTGTCGATTGCTGTCTCGAGTTCTACTTCGCGGACGCCATTCATCGCTAAAGCGTTTTCCGCGGCGACAGTTAATTCTGAGCCAAGTCCGGCGCGTCGGCATTTGGCGGCAACGTCCAGCGTGATGATGTGGCCGAGCGGCGACTCCGCTTCGACCAGCACGAACGCTTTTATTTCCGCGTTGGCATCTTCGGTCACGATGCAAATTGCGCCCGGCTGTTTCAGGAACCAGCGCAGCATACTTCGACTGTATGCGATTCCCGGCGGGTAGCATGCCCGGTCGAGTGTGTACAGCGCATCAAAATCAGATGAATCGTACGGGCGGAGGGCGAACTTCACACTCACCGTGC
>DASYNR010000303.1:0-4605 GCA_036008485.1 Candidatus Acidiferrales bacterium
AGCCGCCGGGAAAAAAGCCGGGAACAAAGAGTGGTGGCCGGACAATCGCGGCTATCTTTGCGCATGTGCACAACGCTCGTTTGAAATGGTTGAAGGGTTCCGCGCCGCATCTGAAGTGTCCGCCACCGCTCAATCCGCACCGTTGCACGATGAATCAGGCTGCCGCGTCACACCGGAAAAGCGCGGCGCAATGTTTGCTGATGCTTAAGGACGCGCTTTCGGCCGCACCGAATCGCCACGTCACAAAGTTTTATCGAGATAGTTGGATGCCGACGTGGCGAGCCGGCGGGACGATGTTTACATACATGTTTGCACACGAGGCGCACCATCGCGGCCAGATTCTGATGCTGGCACACCAGTTGGGCTATCGCGTGTTGGATAGGAGCCCTCATATCTGGCAATGGGAGAAATTTTGGAAAGAAGCCGGGTTGAAGACGCGTCCCCGTTGAACCTGACTCACATCAAAAACAAAAAGCCGGCCCCACTTCGCGGGACCGGCCTTTTTATTGATTTCATTATTTCGTGACTGAGATTATGGTCGGATTAAGTGGATGTCGGCTGAAGTTCAGTTGCAAACACAGCTTCAAAGCGCTTTTTTTCGTCCTGATCGTGCAGCATTACGATGGGCACAACGCGCATGGAGCGCTTGCAGCCGCGGCACACGGTAACTTCGCCCTGCAAATCCTGCAGGAAGCCGTCAGTGAAACGATACAATGACCGCTCGCGCCGGGCATTCTTTGCGCCTACGATGCCGCAATGAGGACAGGTGAATTCCACCTTATCTTCCTGCGGATCGCGGTTCAACGCCGCCCAGCCAGTCGGACGTACTCCTAAGGTTTCAACGGATTGCCGTAGCATTCAACTGTACCTACCCTTTCGACTTTCAGGGAACTCCCCCCAAAGTCTCAGATGCTCTACTAAGCCTGTTGGATGCAAATACAGGTGGGAAAAAATCCCGGGGCCCAGCTAACTTGTTAACGGCCCGTTATTTAACACATTTGGACGGAAGCTGTCCAGCGACAAATTGGCCTGCAGACAAATTTCTGTCGCGGAAATCTGGCCAAGTCCTAGTACCCCACTCTACTAAAAACTACGAGAGTAGTGGTTTGCATCAAACTAGTAGTCGGTCCCTTTGAGCAGGTCTTTGTTTGGCACGTACTGAAATCGGTTCGGGTCCGCCTTCACCAGCAAATCGGCCGTTTGATTCCAAGCAGTTGCATGCTCGCCGGTGTTCTTGTCCACGATCACGGACTGATCCAGCGTGTATTCCTGGAAGCTCTTGCTGGCCCGAGCCATGTTGTCCCAGTGCGCTTCGACGCTGGCATTGTGGGCGTCATTTGCGGCGTGGGCAGCGTCGGCCTGCGCCTTGGAGGCTGCGCCGATGGCGTGGATTTGATCGATGGTCTGCTGAGTTTGCGCCTGAATCACGGCGCCATTTTGCCTCATGCTATTGGCGACGGCCAGCATGGTGGGCCATTCTTCCTCCGCGAATTTCTTGGGAACGCTGATCACAGTGGCGATGCAACTCCATCCGGAAGGATCGATGCGCTTCATGGGAGAAAGCTGGAAGAGAGCGGTGCGCATTCCGGAGCCGTCATGCAAATCCAAGTCAGCGATGATCGTGAGGCCTCCGATTGAATATTGGCCCGGCGGAACTTTCGTGGTGCTAGTGACGGTGAATGTCGGCGTCGGGATCTTGGCACGCTGGCTCGCTTGTTGCAGGTAAGCGCGAAACGATTCGACCAGATCCCGGCCGAATGGATACACGGTGAACTGATCCGGCAGCGGGCGGCGGCCGTTTTGCGTCTCAAACTGAATCATTTTCTGTCCCTGCGGAGTGGAAGGATCCAGGAAGGCATGAATCTGCGAAAGGCGCTCGATTTCTCCGTTGGGGCCGGAGACGACTACGGCTCCTCCGCGGCCGCCGACAATTTTCCATCCGGTGGGCAAACCAATGGTGCCACTATTATCGGGGAACGTGGTTTGATGTAACTGCGCAACTGGCGCCGCTGCGCCCGAGGCCGGCCCGGGAGTTGTGTCAACGTGCCACACTTCGTTCAACTTTTTCATCATTGGATTCAGAGTTTTGCTGAACTGATTGGCGTCATCGTAGATCACTCCGGCCGCCGCTTTGCTGCCGTTGGGCATGGCCACGATCACGAGTCCCGCGATGTGCTTGCCTCCCTGATTTTTCGCCGTGACCGTAAAAAATGTTGCGAGCGAATCGCTTCCGTGAGTTTGAAATAGACTGCCGATTTGCGGACGATCGCCGAAGTGTCCGTGAATATTGCGGAGCATCGCGACCATCGCATCTTTCAATGAAGATTGATCGGGCAACGGGCCGTAGAGGATTTGTCCGCCGCCGGGATAGTCGATCGTTTTCAGCGCGTTATTATCCGCCGCGCGGGCCGGCGCGAGAAATGTTGCGGCGCACAAGAGCGCGATGATCAATCTGCCTGCGAAACTAGAATGGATTCGATGCACGGCGGCCTCCCGGTACGGCGGATTGCTTATTGTAGGCGGCATTGTAGCACTGCTATGCAGCGTCAATTCGGCGAGACTGAAACTTTTCGGCGTTGGGCGAGGGGAATGCTATTCTGCGGCGCGGGTAAATCGAGTTGAAACTCGTTCTTGAGATCGTTGCCGTCGTCTTGACGTTTGCTGCGATGGGTGGCTGCGCGCTCGCCAGTTGGTTTGCCGGCGATTCAATGCTCTCTGATTTGAACCGCAATTTGCCTGCTAGCGAAAAAACTCCGGTAGTTTTTGGTAGTTTTGACTCCCGGACTTGGCTTTTCAACATGCTGCGAGAACACCGGAGACAGTTTCCCCAAAGCAAACTTCGCTTCCGCTTATTCCTTTTCCTCGCATTGCAGGCCGCTGCACTCGCACTACGTGGATTGGAGCTCGGGTTATTCGAGACATTTCACTTATTTACTTAATGCAGCGCGATCTACAACTTGCGTAGCGCACTATAGAGCTATAACAAAGCATCCTGCTATTTCCTCACAAATTCTATTCGCCGGTTCTCAGCGCGTCCTTCAGGCGTCGCATTCGATCCAATCGGTTTCGCCGCGCCGAATCCATTTGCACTCAGGCGCGCCTCGGCAATTCCAAATTGCGTGACCAGGACGGCCTGCACTGCCTGCGCGCGCAACTTGGATAGTTCCATGGAGTGCGCCGCATCGCCAATCAGGTCGGTGTATGCGTCAATTTCCAATTTTAGTTGAGGATCTTTGGTCAGCGCGGCGGCAATTTCCTTTAGCACTGCCGCTGATTCCGGCTTCAGATGGTCGCTATCGGCATCGAATTCAATTCCGTGCGTGACAAATTTTCCACCGGCGTTGATTGCACTCGCGAAATCCGGCGCGGTTTCCGCTACACGCACTTTGTGAAGCGATACGTCCCTGAATTTCGCTTCAACTTCATCAAAGTGATTGATCGCCGAGAACTGAAATTCATTCACGTCAATTACTCGCTGGCCATTCAGATAAACGCCCATGCGGCGTTGTTGCGCCCACAGCGCAAATTCAATCGGTTTCGACGTATCCGCGGAAATTCTTCCGCTTCCGAACGCTCCGCCATCCGCGCCGAGAATTTGCACGCTCGCGAATTTATTTTCGGAATCGGCGTGAACCACGGCGGTCAGCACGATCGTTTTGCCATTGCGAAAATTCCATTCCATTTCGCCGCCGCCCGTCCAATCCGATTGGAACGTAAAATTCGCGGGAACAATCATTGGCGGCGAAGTGAGCGCCACATTATCCGGCGCATACATTTCCGGCGGCGCGCCTTCTTTTAAGCGCATTTCGATTTTTCCATCGTGCACCGGCCAGTGCGGCGGAATTTCATCCGCGCCGACATCGGTGAAATCGTCGAAGAAAATTGTTCGTTCGCCGGGGATGAAATCAATCGCCGCGGATTTCATTTCCGGCTGGCCAGCGGCGCTTGTGGGAGCCATCGCGGCAGGTTTCGCATCGGAAAAACTCGGCAGCGCATACGGATCCACTTCTGCCCCATTCGGTTTCAGGCCGGTCAGATCTCCCATGCCATCCGACCGCGCGGAAATTCCAAGCGTTGAGCCAATCGCCAGCGTAGAATCCGTTCCTTCGCCGACAACGCGAATGGAAGGCGGATAATCGTCTTTGTCGTGCGACGCGGTGCCAGGACTATCTGAAGGCATACCGATCATTCCACCAACGTTCGCTCCAAATTTTCTTTGCTTGGGTCCTTTGCCGGGAATTGTGGTGGCCTGCACAGGATGCCCGGCCTCGTCCGCATTTTGCTGGCCTTTGGAATTCTGCACGGAAACAATCTTGGCCATTATTTTGTAGTCGTAGCCGCCGTGATGAACATATTCAAATTGAAATTCCAAGGTGGCTTTGCCTTTGGAAACTTTTGCGGCGGTAACTTTTCCTTTGACGACGTCGCCCTTGAATGAGTTCGGACTTAAAACTTCTCCCATAACGGATTGGCCAACGGGCGCGCCGGCCACGTTGAGCGTGCTGAGGAGCCGGATGCTCATCGGAACATCCTGCGACATCGCAACTGGCGCAATTGCCGCCATCACCAGCGCGAACGCCGCCGCGTAAACAAGCTTTCGCGCGC
>DASYNR010000304.1:0-22548 GCA_036008485.1 Candidatus Acidiferrales bacterium
TATCTGGCATACGATATCGCAGGTGGCGCGTTGTGGGTTGGCAGCATGACGCTGGGCGGCTTCGCTGTCGGAAAGCTCATGCCGAATTTGGGAGAGCGGATTCACTACGTAATACTGGGAGTCGTTTTTCTTTCTTTGCTGCCCGCAATAATTGGTGCGCTCCGAGCCCGTGAATCTAAATCAACGGCACCGATTGCCTGAAGCTCGTCATATGTCGAAGACTTCCCGCCCGATGAATAGGCCTGAGATTGAAGCAATCATATTTGATATCGGACGCGTGATTATCAATTTGGATCCGAGCCGCGCAATTGCCGCGATTGGCGCGGGATCGACGCTGGCACCCGACAAACTTTGGCGCGCGGTACAGGGAGATCCGCTGTGGATCGGTTGGCAGGAAGGGCGGGTAACACCGCGTGAATGGTACGAAAATCTTATCGCGCGGTTTCACACTCCGATTTCATTCGACGGATTCCGCAATGCTTGGAATAGTGTGCTCGTTCCGAAACCTATCCTGCCTGAGCGCCTGTTCAAACAGCTTTCTAAAAAATGCCGCCTGGTTCTTCTTTCCAATACTGATCCGATCCATGTCGGCTGCATCGAATCGAAATTTAGTTTTGTTCGCTACTTTCCGAAGCGCGTTTATTCCTGTGACGTTGGCGCGAGTAAACCAAGTGTGAAAATATTCCGCGCCGCCGTTCGAGCGGCGGACGCGCCGGCAGGGCGCGTTCTATTTATTGACGACATTCGACAATACGTGCTGGCGGCGCGGCGGATTGGTCTAAAGGCACTTCAATTCAGCTCCCGGCAGCGATTAGAGGCCGCTCTGCGGCAGCTACGATTGCTGCCATAGCGTTTGCCTCGCTTGGATGCTGCTGCTCCCAGGCAGGAGCCTGCTCCACTCGTTTTGCCGCTCCGAACTCCAGTCCAATTATGGGAAACGGCAAAAATTTGCCCATAGAGTTACCCCCTTTGCATCTTCGCCGCGCTATGTTATTGAAAGTAAAGGGCCCAGCCTACCTGTACCTCCTTCAAATAATGGTACCCTGATTGCCTTTCTTCTATGCGTATGGAACCTGAATTGATTTGCGGCGCATCGAACCGAATGCCCTCTCTCGCAGCGCCGAGCATGGTACGGCCTGACCAAACCCCTTTCGCGCCCCTGGGCGCACGGAGGCACCACAATGCGAACTCTTATTGCAAAGATGAAAATTCCCGCGTCAGAATCACAACTTAGTCTCGCATTGGGCCTGAGCGTTCTGGTGATGAGCGGTCTTTTGTGGGCGATTCTGTGGCAGTCAAACATTATTGCGCAGCAGCGCGAAGCGATCCGCTATTTGTGGTCGTTGCATGGCGGACACATCGGCTAACGCTGCGCAGACAATTTGGGTGTTTCCGTTTTTCTCTCTCAGATGGAAGGTTCGAGGCCGCCGGCAGTTGGGCGGCCGCCTTCTTTTTAGGACACATGCGCCGCAGATTCCAAAACTTTCTTGACGAGAAAGTGTTAAATAGCTCTGAGGGGAGCATCGGATTTGCGGCGGATCATTCCTCAATTCAGAAAACATTTTTGGGAGGCAGTAACATGAACACGTGGCGCAAAAAGTTTTTTGCATTTCTTCTGGCGTTGATCGCGATTTCAGTTTTTGCGGGACCGATGGCCGTTTCGACGTCTGCGGCAACGGCACCGGCGGCGCAGCATGGGAAGCGGCACCATCATCGCCGGCATCACCACAGACCACATCATCGATAGATTGATTTGGAGAAATTCGCGTGGCGGGCGGGTCACAGACCCGCCCCTACTTTACGAACAGGCCTTCTCTTAGCTGATCTCTTCCCAAATAAGTTTTAGAGGTGTGGAATCGCGCGAACAGATCTGAAATTTCGCGATTCTGGAATACTCGCGCCATCGGGAAAATAGAAGTGGAAGAAACCATCTCCAAAGTTTTCTCGTCAAGAATACGGTACCGCTGGAATTGTTGCGGACGCCTGCTGTGAAACATCGCAAGAATCACTCCGCCTTCGCGCACGAGCAAACGCAGGCGCTCGGCCACGAGCTTCATCGTATCGTCTTCCAGATAATCCAGAACATCCCAAGCCAGCACAGCGTCAAAAGATCCGGGCGCGAATTGCAGACTTGTTTCTAAAAATGCTTTTGCGAGTTCCGCGCGCGAAGTGCGTTCCGCATCCGCGGGCAGCGAAGCCTGCCTCTGCTCATCTTCCTTCGAGAATTGCTTCCAGCCCATCAGGACATCTTCGGTAGAAACTTTGAAGCCGCGCTCGATGAAAAAAGTCACGGTGGATTGCCAGACGGGGCCCAAATCCAGCAGATTGCCGCGGCCAATTCCACTGAGGTGCCACAGAAAATCTTTCAGGCTATTGGAACCGCGCGTTTCGCGGGGAGCGAAGGAAGGAGGAGCCATGGCCGCTGCTGCAGCATGAGCTCGCAGCGCAACCGCGTCCGACGGCGCCGTCGCGCGGACATTACCGATGCCGATCCGATTCAAGAAGCCCATACGCTAACCGACTTTCCACTCACGTCCGTAAATTCCGGATACTTAATTAACCGGCACAGGCTTTGCGTCGTTCGCGCTGCCTGTCACGTTCGCAGTTCCTTGTGAATGCGGCGCACTGGGCGAAGGCACGCCGTTGCCGCCACTTGCAGGCGCAGCTGCCGGAGTTGCTGACGCCGCTGGCTTTTCAACTTTCGCTGCCGCAGGCGCTGGAGCCGCCGCCTTCTTTTCCGGCGCATCGGCCACTTCCAAATTGCCACGCACTGTTGCGCCTTCTTCGATCGCCAGACGCGGCGAAACGCCGTCGCCTTCCCAACGTCCTGTGCTGCCCATCAAAATGCGTTCGCTTGCGCGCAGATTTCCTTTTAGCGTGCCGCGCACAATAATTTCGCGAGCTTGAATATTTCCCGCGACGCGTCCTTCGGGGCCGATGCTGACGCGAGCGCCCACGAGTTTCACCGAGCCGCTCAGCTCGCCATCAATTTGCAAATCTTCGTCGCCCCAAACTTCACCACGAATTGAAATTCCTTTGCACACAATGCTGACGGCGTTCTTCGGAGCGGGAGCGGAGTATGCCACAGGCGGCGCCGCTTGAGGAGCAGATGTCGGTGAACTCGGTTGCGTGCTCGGCTGAGTTGAAAATTGTGCTGGGGGAGGAGTGACCACAACGTTCTGCGGAGATGGTGGTACCTTCTGCTCTTCTTGTTTGCGCCACATATTTCCTCCTCAATCAATGTCGGAGAGGGGTCCGACTTCGGCGGGTCAATGCGCCTCTTGCTGAGGAGTGGAATATAGCTCAGGTGAGTGTCACGTGTAAATGGTCCTGTGGTACAGGTTGGGGGTTGCGCGTGACCTTATCGGCACTCCCCCGCTAACCTAGGCCGGACCAAACATTGCCGCCAAATCCCGTGCCAGAACGAATTCCGAGGATGACTCCGGGGGTTGGTTCAGTGTGGCGGAGCACCCATTTCGCTTCGGCCAGTCCGACCAGTTCATGCAAAAACGCTTTTACTCCCGCTCTGTGCTCCCACCAATCGGAAATATCGAAGTCCGGATCCTTCGCGGAGGCCACATCCACCTGAACGCCCAACGGAAATACTTTTTGGAAAATGTAACGCGCGCGGCGAGTGTGATAATTCGACGTGACGATGACAACGTGATGCCATCCCTTCTGAACCACAAGGCTCCGAAGCGTTTGTGCTTCGTCCAGAGTGTCCCGCGCATTATGCCGGTAGATTTCGATTGCTGAAGTGGGCACGCCGCGATCGGTCAGGTCACGCTGGATCAGCTCACCGACGCCTGCGTAGGGTCGCATCATGCGTCCGCTTGCGATAATAAGTGGTGCGCGGCCTTCGTGATACAAATCCGCGGCCTTTGCAGCGCGCGAGCCGATGAAATCGTCATCGCTTAATACAATTAGCGCATCGGCGTTCGATGCGGGATCGTCCATCACCCAATAATCACCGACGGCGCGGAGAATAGGGCGGCGAACAAGATACACGACAAAGAGCAATAGCGCGAAAACGAGAAGGGCCATCAACCGGAAGAAAATTCCGCCGCGTTCAGGATTTCGGGCGGCCGGATTCGCAGGCGTCATATTCCGGGGTCCAGCGCGCGCAACCGCTCGGCTGCAACTTCCGGCTCGAGCGGATTAAAGTAGACCTCTTTAATGCTGTAGGATTTGCTGCCTTTTTCCACAATGGGCAGAATTTCGATGTGCCAGTGGTAGTCGTCGGCGATTGTCTTCCAATAATTCGATAGCTCGCCCTTATAAGAAGTGGTGTTCGGAGCGGTGTGAACCACCATGTGATAATTCTGAGCAATTTTTTCAATGCGCCGCAGAACCCGGCCGAGTAACGCCGCCAGTTGCATGCGATTGGCGTTTGGTTTGGGCTGTTCAAACAAGTGATTGTGTTTCTTGTGCAGCAGCCAAACTTCATACGGAACGCGCGAGGCATAGGGACAGAACGCGTAGTATTCGCCCTGAATATCGACCATGCGCTTGCCGCGCTTTTCTTCCTGCCGGACAATGTCGCAAAAAACGCAGCGCTCTTTATCCTCAAACCATTTGCGGGAGGCGCGCAGTTCGTACAAAATCCGGCGCGGCACAAAAGTTGTGGCCGTGATTTGAGAATGCGCGTGTTCCCATTCGGCGCCGGCAACCGAGCCTTGATTCTTAAATACGGTGACGTATTTGAAGCGGCGGTCCTGCTTCAAATCTACAATGCGCTGGGCGTAAGCGGCGAGGACACCTTCGATTTCTTCGTCACTCATTTGCGAGAGGCGCTTATCGTGCAGCGGAGTTTCCACCACAATTTCGTGTGCGCCGACGAGGCCCATGCGGTCGTAAATTCCTTCTGCTTCGCGGCCCATTTCGGTTTCAATCCGATAGAGCGGATCGAGATGCGGCATTACGCGCACTTTCCACGGGCCGTCATTCGGGCGCGCCAAGAGAGTGTGCTGGCTGGCCTCATGACCGGGGCAGAGCGGACAACCTTCCGGCATTGACGCGTGCTCTGGATGGCCGACAACCACCCAGCTTCGAGTTATGGGATCCTTACGCAGTTCCATTCGAGATTCCCTTTAATCTGCCTGATATTTGATGAGCGAACTTTATCTCACGCTCCCGCACTGCGCAACAGACCCGAATGGGAGTGTCTCCAGATTCGCATCACCTTCCATGCACTAAGCCACTTCCCAAAATGAAAAGCCCCGGAGGACTTCTCTCCGGGGCCTTCGATTTTCTTCGGTAATCGACCGAAATTGCTTTGCTTACGCCGAAACCAAATCGCTTGGACTGACCGGCATAGCCAGCGGAGCCTTGTCGTCAACCTTAGGCTCATCTTCCGGCAATTTCGTATTCACTTTGGCCAGCAGAATCTTTTTCGCCAGGCCTAATTTCTCGAGCGTCCAGATTCCATACCAGTTCACGTCCACTTCGTACCAGCGCAGACCATGGCGCGCGGAAGTTGGATGTGCGTGATGATTGTTGTGCCAGCCTTCTCCCCAGGTAAGAATCGCCACGACCAAATTGTTCGTGGAATGATCGTGCGTCTTAAATCGGCGCGAGCCCCATTTATGCGTGACCGAGTTCACAAGCCACGTGGCATGCAAACCTACGACGGTGCGCGCAAAGGTTCCCCAGAGGAGGAATGGCCATCCGCCGAGCGCAAACAGAATCACGGATAGGACAATGATTGGAACGTAGTGATATTTCGTAATCCAAACGTGGAATTTATCTTTGGCGAGATCGGGGACGTAACGGGCGAGGGTCGTCGTGTCATGATGCATCGACTTACCCATCAGAATCCAGCCCATATGCGCCCACCAAGTACCGTCAACCGGTGAATGCGGATCGCCTTCTTTATCGGAATGTTGGTGATGAATGCGGTGCGTGGCCACCCAGAAAATCGGGCCGCCTTCGAGAGCAAGCGTGGAGCAGATGGTCATGAAATATTCCACCCACTTCGGCGTGTGATATCCGCGATGCGTGAGCAAACGGTGGTAGCACATTCCAACGCCCCAGCAGCAGACTATCCACCACAAAACGACCGCCACAAAAAAAGCCTTCCAGGTGAAAAAGAATAACGCCGCAATCGCGCCCAGGTGGAACATCAGCATAAAGCTAGCCGTCACCCAGTTGATTTGATCGTCGCCGGCGTGCGTTTTTCCAAGATCGTCAATCGTCATCGCAAATTACTTCCTTCCCGCTGTTCATTTGAACAAAATTCCGGCTACTGCGAATTCCGCGGCTCATACCTAATTTGTCGTTCTGCAAATTCCCTGTCCGACCCAGCGAAGCGTGGAACTACCTCAATGCGCCAGATGCAAGCATAACAGCAATGCTTTCAACTTCCGCACAAAATTTTCGGAATTCGTAAATGAGAAGTTACTACTCAGCGCGAAAGAATCCCGACGAGCTGCGGGAGCTAATTCTCCCCCACTCAATTAGATGCATAATTCCAGTTTCGAGGTACGACAAACTGAAAATAGTTTCCGGAGGATGTGGATATACTCCGCAAATCACAGCAGGGGCGAAATGCTTGTAACAATTATGGCCGCAACGCGTTATACATATCGCGAAGTTATCTAGCAGCTTTCCGGAGCCACATCCATGTCTACAACCTGGCACGACATTCGCTACGCAATCCGAATGTTATTAAAAAATCCCGGCTTCTCGGCTGTGGCGATTCTTACGCTGGCGCTGGGAATTGGCACGAACACGGCGATTTTCAGCGTGGTGAACGCCGTGCTGCTACGTCCGCTTCCATTTCGCGATCCCGGCAAGCTTTGCATTTTGTACGAGCGCTTTCCCACGGTCGGAATCATCGGACCTTCCTATGAAAATTTTGCGGATTGGCGCGATCAGAGCACGTCCTACGACGATGTGGCGTTCGTTCACAACGCATCGTTCACGCTAACCGGAAACGGGGAACCTGAGCGGCTGAACGGACAAATGGCCAGCGCGAATTTTTTTCCGTTAATGGGCGTGAGCCCGATTTACGGCCATTCATTTTTCCCTGAAGAGGATCGCGCCGGCGGACCGCTCGTTGCTCTGCTGACTTACGGATTCTGGCAGCGGCAGTTTGGTGGGACTCCCGATGCGGTGGGCAAAAGTCTAACTCTCGATAATCAGTCTTACCAAATTGTTGGCGTGCTTCCGCCGAATTTCCAATTCTTTCAGCCGGTGGACGTGATGATTCCGATCGCGGCGTGGGCAAAAACTCTTCCGGACGATCGAAGCTGGCATCCCGGGATTATTGCCACGGCGCGGCTGAAGCCGAATGTAACAGTGGACCAAGCAAACACGGAAATTTCGATCATCGCGAAACGGCTTGAGCAGCAATATCCGCTTTACGACACGAACGTCGGCGCGACCGTGATTCCTTTGCACGAACAAATGGTGCAGAACGTTCGCCCGGCGCTTCTTATTCTGTTGGGCGCGGTCGGACTGGTGCTACTGATCGCGTGCACGAACATTGCGAATCTTCTGCTGGCGCGCGCTTCGGGACGCCGGCAGGAAATCGCCATTCGCATGGCGCTTGGCGCGGGGCGATCGAGAATTCTTCGTCAGCTATTGACGGAAAGTGTGCTCCTGGCATTTGCGGGTGCAGTGACTGGACTTTTATTTGCCGCGCTTACCATGGCGCCGCTGGTGCGGCTGGCGTCCACCAGCATTCCAAATGTTGGTCCGATCACTCTCGATAGCCATGTGCTTTTATTCGCGGGAATTATCGCCATAATCGCGGGAATTCTTTTTGGATTGGCGCCGGCGCTGCAAACTTCACGTCTGGATTTGCGTTCGATGCTGAACGAGGCGACGCGGGGGTCAACAGGCGGCGCGCGGCAACAGCAAGTCCGCAGCGCGCTGGTGATTGTTGAAGTGGCGCTTGCGTTAGTGCTCCTAATTGGCGCGGGACTTCTGATTCGCAGTTTTTCGCGATTGCAGGAAGTTCAGCCGGGATTTCAAGCGTCGAATCTTCTGGCCGTGGACGTGCCAGTATCTGCAAAAGCGTTTCCGAAATCCGCGCAGCGCATGGATTTTTACGACAACCTTCGCGCACGGGCCAGGGTGATTCCTGGAGTTGTTTCCGCAGGAGCGGCGACTGCGCTTCCGGTGAGCGGCGGGGGCGGCAGCATCCATTTCAATATTCAGGGACGTCCGCCGCAATCGCCGCAAGATTATATTCTTGTCGGGTATCGTCCGGTGAGTCCGAACTATCTCGACACGCTTCACGTGCCGCTGCTTCAGGGACGGCTGCTGACCGAAGCCGACACGGAAAAAAATCAGTATGTGGCGGTGGTGAACGAAGCGATGGCGAAACATTTCTTCCCGGGCGAATCCGCTTTAGGGAAACGTGTTCAGCTTGGGGAGATTCCTTCGCCCGAGAAAGATGTTCCGTACATGCAAATCGTCGGCGTCGTCGGCAACATGAAACAGAATCTCGCCACCGATCCTGTCGCTGAGATGTACGTTCCTGTGCGTCAGGCCGATTCTATATTGCCGGTTTTCGCGCTCTCATTTGTGCTGCGCACGACCGGCGATCCGCACGCGCAAATTTCGGCCTTTCGCGGAGTGTTGCACGATCTGAATCCGGATCAGCCGTTGGTAAAGATTCGCACGATGGAAGAAAACATTTCCACGAACGTCAGCCAGCCGCGATTCCGCACGGTGCTTCTGGGAATTTTTGCCGTTAGCGCGCTACTGCTTTCCGTCGTCGGAATTTATGGACTGATGGCCTACTCGGTGAGCCAGCGCGTTCATGAAGTCGGCATTCGTATCGCGCTTGGCGCGCAGAACGGCGATGTCTTGAAATTAATCGTCGGACAAGGACTGAAGCTCGTTGTGATCGGAGTGGCCGTGGGACTGATTGGAGCGTTTGCACTGAGCCGCCTGCTGGCGGCGTTCCTTTATGATGTGACCGCAACTGATCCCGCAACTTTCGCCGCAGTATCCGGGACGTTGATAGCTGTGGCACTCATCGCGTGTTACATTCCGGCGCGGCGAGCGACGAAAGTTGATCCAATTGTGGCACTGCGGTATGAATAAGCAGCGAGCCGTGTGCGCTGAATCAAATGCCTCGATATAATGTTAAACTAGCGTATGACGCGCCAATCCAAAGCAACACTCGTAACCCGCATCCGCGAAAAACTGATTGGCGGATTCAACAGCGCCTATACGACCGCGCGCGTCGACCCCGCGAAATATCTGTTGCATCTCCGGCGAGCGCATTACCTTCCCATCGAATCTTTTCAAGATATGTTCCTGGTGCCGCCGGAATTTTTAGACGATTTGGCCGACCAGACAATTTCCGCCGCCACAAAAATGGCGGTGCTGGAAGGCGCGGGATTCGGGATGGGCGGGTTGATCACCATTGTGCCCGACATGGCGATTCTTTCGGCCATCGTTATGCGGCTGTTGCAAAAGCTCAGTTTGATTTATGGATTTGAATATTCCACGGATCAGGAAATCGCCACGTTGTGGATCGCGGCGGCGAGCGCGGCGGGCGTCAACCTGGGGCGCGACATTCTGGAAAAAGAAGCCGTTGGACGCGTGGTGCCGCGCATCATCGAAAGTATCGCCGTAAAAATGAGCGCCGAAGTTGCGGAGACCTGGGCGGGGCGCATTATTCCTCTTGTGAGCGGAGCGATTGGCGGCGGACTGAATTATTTCTTCGTGCGCCAGTGGGGACGCCGCGCCAAGCGCCACTTCCGCGAGAAGCATCAGATGGTGCGAGCGATGCGATTGAATGCTGCGCGCCCGGAACATACGGCGCTGCCTCCATCCCACATTTTGTAATCCGAAAAACACAATACCGCCCCGTTCTTGCATATTCTAGTTTGACAAAAACTTCGCAAAATGCGAAGACTCTTTATGCGGATTCTCAGCCGCAAAGCGATCCGAGAGGCTGCGGCGTCGCACAGCGAATGGAGCGCCTCTCTTTATTCTTGGTATAAAATCGCAAGTGACGCGGACTGGAAGACATTCGCGGACGTACGGAACACGTGGAAACGATCAGACGTGGTCGGAAGGTTTGTGGTTTTCGATATCAGCCATAACCGGTGCAGGTTGATCGCAACGATCAACTACAAACGGAGGATGGTTTACATTCGCCGCATTCTAAGTCACGCTGAATACGACGGAAAGGACTGGCTAAAATCATGATCGAAGTATCTGAAAAATACGTACTGGAAGTTAGTTTACCGACGCCGATTACATCGGCGCGCCAACACGAAGAATATCTTTCCGTGCTGGATAAACTGGCCAGCAAGAACAATCCAACCAGCAAAGAGGAAAAATACGCCGAAGTCTTGATGACTTTGGTTGAAGCTTATGAAGAGGAGCATCATTCGATTCCCGACGCGTCCCCCGTGGAAGTCCTCCGTACGCTGATGGACGCGAATGATCTCCGGCAGAAAGATCTCGCCGCGGTCTTTGGTTCTGAAAGCATAGTATCTGAAGTGCTACATAAGAAGCGCAGCCTGAACAAAACCCACATTCTAAAATTGAGCAAACGATTCCACGTTTCGCCCGCCGTATTCTTCTAATTTCATGGCGAGTCTTCCATCCCACATTTTGTAATCCCAAAACAAACTAATCCGTTATAGGATGCCTCCTCGTCGGGTTCTACACTTTATCTATTCGTGTGCTTTCGCGAGGCCGAACGACCGTGGACGACAGTTCAATTTATTTGCTGTTATTGATTGTCGTCGGGCTGATTCTTGTCGCGCCGATCGTCGCTATCGTTCGAGCAAGTCGTGCCTCAAAACGTGCCGCAGCGCTGGAAGCTGAATTACAAAACAGTTTGAGAACTTTGCGTGAGCTGACCGGCCGCATTTACGCTCTAGAACAAGATCACAAATCCCAGACCGTTACGCCTGCCGAATCGGCAACTGTCGCGCCACCGACTGAAATTCTGGCGACACCTCGAAAGCCAACTCCCGACCCAATCAAAGTTGCCACGCCAATTTCGACGCCGCCAGAACTCGCGCGTGAATCCGCCCCCGCGAATCCAAAAACAGAGTCACCACCAATTCAAGCAACGCCAGCGTGGCCGAACCAGCAGCCGGCGCAGCCGCTTCGTGCGCCGAATTTCAGCGCAAAATCCGATTCCGCCGCCGCGCAGCCCAAGCGCAATTGGGCCGACATGGAAGAACGACTCGGGGCAAATTGGCTGAACAAAATCGGCACCGCGGCATTCGTGATTGGCGTGGCGCTGCTTCTGAATTACTCGATGCACTACCTGGGCGCCGAAGGAAAAATAATTCTCGGCTACGCGATTAGCTCCATTCTTTTGGTTGTTGGAATCATTGGCGAGCGCAACGAGCGCTATCGTATCGCGGGCCGCGCCGTTTTGGGCGGTGGCTGGGCGCTTGCGTATTTCACAACGTACGCGCTGCACAACATCGCCGCAGTTCGACTGGTGCAAAGCGCCTCAATGGGATTCGCGCTGCTTTTCATCGTCGCCGTCGCAATGGTTTTGCACTCGCTTCGGTATCACAGCCAAATCACCACAGGATTCGCGTACATCCTCGCGTTCGTCACCATCGCCGTCAGCGAAATTCCCGTGGGCGCACTTGTCGCTTCAGCGCTGCTTGCCGCATCGCTCGCGTACGTGCTTCGCGCGCGCAAATGGTTTGCCATCGAGCCTCTCGCCATTATCGCGACATACGTCGTCCACTGGATGTGGTTGAACCAGGTTTACAAACGTACTGGCGGCTACAAAATTTTCCCGCAGTTCAAACCGAGTGTCGTGCTGCTCACCGCCTACTGGGCGATTTATCTGGTCTCGTACTTTCTGCGTGAGGCCGTCGAAGATTCTGACAGGCTGCTTCTCACCGGTTCATTTTTATTGAACGCCGCCGGATATCTCGCCGTTCTGCATCACGAATCTTTTCATCCGGAGCTTCGGTTCTGGTTCCTTACCATCGCTGGACTCGTGTATCTCGCCGTCTCCGGATTTTCCAAAGCTACGAATCGCCGTCTCGCGTTTATTCTCGCCAGCACGCTTGGGATGACGCTCATCATTGGCGCTGTTCCCTATCGCTACTCCGGAAACAAGCTTGAAATTCTCTGGCTCGTCGAAGCTGAAGCCGTTCTCATCGTCGGATGGCGCACGCTTGACGCGCATCTGCGTAAGCTCGGCTGGGCGGCGTCCACAATTCTTGCGGCATACGTTCTCATTCACAATTTAGTCCCGCGTCTTTCCACTTGGGCTCCGCCGGATTCTCATTTGGGCTGGCTGTTGATCGCGTTGGCGGTCGCGTACTACGCGAATGGCCAGTTGAAAAGGGCGTCGAAAAGTCTCGCGGAAAATCTGGACGCCACCGACGAGGCCGCAACGCAAGTTTCTCCGGCCGTCGCAACAATGTTCGCGCTTTGCGCCGCTTGGATCGCGCTTCCGTTCATGTGGACGGCGCTTGTATGGACGATTCTCGCCGTCGCGCTAGTCACCGTCGGACGCCGCATCGTGGATCGCACGCTAATCTCCTGCGGACACGTCGCCGCAATTTTCGCGTTCGCCCGGCTCGCAGGACTGAATCTTCAGCGCGGCGATGTTGCAGCCGGCTCCGTTCACGGCATGAGCGTCCGGCTGATCACCATCGCCGTTTCATCAAGTCTTTTCTATGCAATTGCGCGTCGCTGCGCCTATCCAATCGAAATAAATCACGATCCAGGCACGCCCGGCGCCTTCGTCACAGACGCGCTCCCACGTTTTGGAGGAATTCCCGCGCTGTATTCCGGCGCGGCAACAATTCTGGTTGCCGACCTGCTCTGGCGCGAACTTACCAGCGCTGCGATCGCGTTGGCGTGGGGCGTTTTCGCGATGATTCTGCTGGAAGCTGCGCGCGCATTGCCCGATCGTCCGTTAATGATTCAATCGCGCATCCTTCTGCTCGCCAGCTTTGCGCGTATTTTCTTTGCAGACCTGAACTCAGTTGCAACGATCGGACATTTCTCCGCGCGCGTTGTGACCGTATCGCTGCTTGCGGCGCTTTATTTTTATGTGGCGCTTACGTCGGGAGAATCCTCGCGTTTCCGCGCAATTCTTTTCTGGCTGGGCACAATCGCCGTCGTCTCGCTCATCCGCTTCCAACTTTCCGCCGAGTGGGTTGCCGTGGCGTGGGCTGCGATCGTCGTAGTGCTGTACTTCGCCGGAGGCATCCGCAAGCTCGCTACATTCCGCGATCAGTCATTCGGACTTGCACTTCTCGTCGGCGTGCGCTGCGCTTTCGATAATTTCTACCAAATCGGGCGCTGGCATTTCACCAACACGCGCACCGCGACAGTCGTCGCTGCGTCAGCACTTTTCTACGTTCTTTTCGTGGTCACGCAAATCACCAAGCAAACCCGCGAGGAAAGCGATGCCGCTGATGCGGAAAATCCTGCGAAGAGGGGCGGTCGTCTGAGGAATGCGCTCCTCAGATTCTGGACACTTGTGCGCATCTATCCGCAGCATTTATTTTTCTTCGTGCCAACAATTCTTCTAACTGTTTTGCTCAGCTTGGAAGTTCGCCGCGGCTATTTGACCGCCGCATGGGGTCTCGAAGCGCTGATCATTTTCCTTATCGTCCTGAAAATGGACGAGCGAGCCTATCGCTGGTTCAGTCTTCTACTTTTCGTGCTTTGCGTTGGCCGCATCATTGTGCATGACGTGTGGAATCTTGACGCGCTCGGCCGCATCATTTCTTTCATGGGACTCGGTCTAACGCTTCTCGCCGTAAGTTTTCTTTACGCTAAGCACCGTGAACTGCTCAGGAAGGTTTTGTGACACGCCGGATTATTCTTGCGGTCATCCTGATCGCCGGATGCGCGGCGCTTTATTTTCTGCAACGGGCGAAATCCGAAGCGCCCATTTCGCCCGCACCTGTCCTTTACCTTGTCGCCGATACGGAACGCGAAGCCTCTCGCATTCCGCTCGTTCTCACTCGCATCAGCGACGATGAAGAAAATCGAATCGGCGCGCAAATCGCCAGGGAATATGGTCTCACCGATCCACATCGTTTTGATAACGACAAGAGCGGCGATGCAGAGAATATCGAGCACTACCTGAATACCGTCGGCTATCTGCTCACCCCGCAAGTGCAGCGGCCCAAAATCCAATATCATTTTTATCTCGACGACAATCCGTATCTTGTAAACGCCTTCGCACTTCCGGGTGGCAGCATCGTCGTCGGCCGCGGACTTCTAAATCTTCTCGAATCCGAAGACGAACTCGCTGCCGTCCTCGGCCACGAAATCACACACGTGGATGATCGCCACTCCATCGAGCGCCTGCAATATGAGTTGGCGGCGAAAAAATACGGCCTGAGTGTTTTCTATCAACTGGGTAGGCCTGCCGTGGAAATATTTCAGGCCGGATATTCCAAGGAACAGGAACTGGAAGCGGATCGCGTCGGACTGGACATAGCGGTTAGCCGGGGCTATTCGCCAAAAGGCGGCATCGCTCTGATGAAGCGCCTTGAAAAGCTCGAAGCGGAACAATCCGATCCGAACCGCCGCGCCGGATCGCCCATCGAAGAAATCGCGCAGGTTTCCGTCGACTCCCTCGGACAATATTTTCAGTCGCATCCGGCGGCGAGCGAACGACTGGCCGCGATGCAATCGGAAATTACTTCTCAGGGCTGGCCGGAAACTCCGCAACGACCGCTGGCAATTCGCCCGATATTTCTGACCGATCAGGCAGAAGCCCTGGACGCCAACGGTGAATTCGCAAAAAGTATCGCTCGCTACAAAGAAGCTCTCGCGGCCACGCCGAATTATGTTCGCGCGTGGCACGGACTGGCCGAAGTCGAGTGGCGTAGCGGCGACGCTGCAGAAACTGTTACCGCGGCGCACGAAGCCGCGTGGCACGGCAAGAACGCCCGCGATTGGGAACTCCTCGCTCGTGCGCGCGCAGTCAATGACGCACATAAATCCGTAGCGGATTTCGTCGGTGATCTGAATGCCGTATACGGAGGTACTTCGACACTTTCAGTGGACGTCAGCTTGGCAGGACTTCGGTTCTTTGCCGGCGATCGGACGGATGCTGATCGAGTGGTGCAATTAGTCGTGGCGCGCGACGGGTCGATAGACGTCAAAACGAAAACTCAACTGCTACGGGATCTCGCCTGGTGGATGGATCGCGCGGGAAAACCGGAGGACGCCGCGGAAATTTTGCAAGAAGCGCATCAGTCGCTGCCCCAGGAATCAGAAACAGTTCTTCAGCTCGCATGGGCTTATAGCGACGTCGGCCGCCAGGCTGACGCCGTGCAATATATCGGCAAAATAAATAGCGAATCATCGCTGGGCGCCGAACACCACGCCGCCTTAGCGGTTATCTCGCTTCGCGTAAGTCAACATTCGCAAGCCAACGACGAGTTTCAATCGGCCGCCAGCGAAGACCCCGTTTGGATGGTTCCGCGCTGGGCAGATAATAATTTCAACAAATCCACCGCCGCCGTAATCAAGCAACTCCAAATCGAAGAACTGGCGCGCCGCAAAAAAGTTGCCGACGAGCTGGCACGCCAGAAAAAAGAGGCCGCATCCCGTCAGCATCCCAACAACTAAAAATTCTCGCGTGGCGATTTTCGCTTTTCGTTTACTGTGCAATTGTCCCGCGCACTTTTCTCGAATAACCGCCCTGGGTGTATAGTTTGAGTTGCCCACAACGGCCATCCAAATCCGCCCACCATGTCCACTAAGACTCGAATTACATTTCTCGTCCTGCTCGTAATTTTCGGAGCTGCAATTATTCGCGCGCAAAGTGCACAGGATACGGCCGCCGAAACTCTCCACGTTCGCCACGTGGTCGGTATGCAAGACGTGAAGCGCGACGTGACTGGCCTTTTGCTAATTGAATCCAAAGAACTTCACTTCGACGCCGGCCGATCGCGTGGTGCGATTCCCATTTCTTCCATCGAAGATGTCTACGTTGGTGCGGAAATCACCGAAGGTGGCGGGAAACTCGGCGAACTCGCACGGGGAGCTGCGATGGCCGCGCCCTATGACAGTGGCGCCGCGCTCACGCTTCTGATGATTCAAAAAGTTGACGTGCTTACCGTCACCTATCGCGATTCCGATAACGGGCTGCACGCTGCCATTTTCGCTCTGCCAAAAAATCATGCAGATCAATTCCGTACGGATCTAGTCAAGAGCGGCGCTCACGTCAACAATACTGCGAGAGCATCGCGCGTTCCTCGCGAGTCGCCATCGGCCGGATCGGCGCGGCCAAAATCGCCACCTGCATCCGCGATTCTCGTCGAGCCGGTAGACTCCGGCGATGTCAGCATTCCGGCGGAATTTCGCCTCGCCATCTACGAAGATATCGTCGAGAAACTTCAAGCGTCGGGAATTTACGCGCGTGTCTTTCGCAGCGGAGATCATCGTGCCGACGGAATTGCCGACCTGGTGACGCTCAGCACCGAAGTAGAAAAGTTTAAGGCGGGCAATCAACCCGAACGCGAAATCGTCACCGTGCTCGGCGCGACAACAGTAAAGCTGAGTGTAAAACTTTCCACGCGCGATGGCGCCATTTTGGTAGATAAAGAAGTCGAAGGGAAAGTCCGTTTCTTCGGCGAAAATCTGGGCGTGATTCACGACACCGCAAAACGAATCACCGAGTTGCTCCGCAAAACTCCGTAGGAAACGTTTCCAATTTCCTTTGGCTTTGGCACACGGACTTACAATTTCATTCTTCCCGCAGCGCCTGCATAGGCTCAACGGCCGCCGCCCTTCTCGCCGGCACCAACGCCGCGATGCTCCCCACCACCAACAGCAAAACCGCTACGCCTACGTACGTCCACGGATCCACCGCATTCACTCGATACAAAAAGTCCTTCAGTAATTTCGTCACGAAAACAGCTGCCCCTAATCCGACAATCAATCCCGTCACGACCATCACCGAGCCTTGCCGCACCACCATCGCCAAAATTCTTCCCGGCGTAGCACCCAGCGCCATTCGCAATCCGATTTCTCTTCGGCGATAACTCACTACTTGCGCCAACACTCCGTACAATCCCGCTACCACCATCAGCACTGCCATTCCGGCAAACGCGCCCGTCAAATAAAGTCCCAACCGCGAACTGAACGTGCTGTCGTCGACTGTCTTCTGCAGCGCTTCAAAATTATCCACGGCCATATCCGGTGCAACTTGATGGAACACACCCCGCATCTCCGAAGCCACGGCAACGTTTCCACGCGTCTTCACCACGAAAAAAACGACTGTCTTGATCAGCGCCTGATAGAACAATGATGTCGTTGGAATTTGCAGATACGGAAGCATCAGCTTTGGCTGGGGCTTGCCCGAGACTTTGGTGTCCACTTGATCCCCCAGCACGCCGACAATTGTCACCGGCTTCCGCATTCCTGTGATCTCCGCACCCAGGTCGAGTTGTTTCCCGATCGGATCTTCGTTCGCAAAATACTTTTTCGCGAGCACTTCGTTAATCATTACGACCGGCGGAGCCCCGGCCGAATCATCATCGCTGATCATTCGCCCGCGAATTACCGGAGTATTCATCACGCGCTCGTATCTTCCGCTGACGGCCACATATTGCGCGCCCGGCGTATCGGCAGGATCTTTCGCGCGCCCTATGACCTCAAAATCTCCGCCGACCGCTACGTCGGAAAGCGGAATTGCCGAAATCAACGCGGCTTCTTCCACTCCCGGTACGGCACGCATTCGCTCCAGCGCAGGCTGATAAATAGTTGCAGCGATCGACGGCGCCGTCTGTTTTTCCTCTGTGGAAACTGCGAGATTTCCGAAGCCCGCCGCGTCAGCCGGCATTGCCGTGAACGAAGTCACGTTCACAGTCTGAAATCCCAGTTGGGCGTGTTCCAAATTCGAAAGGGTGCGGAACAGCAGCCCGGTGCCCACAAGCAGTAACACCGAAAGCGCAACTTCGCCCGCCACCAAACTGCGGCTCAGTCGCCCCTTCACCGATCGAGTTCCCGTCGAACGTGCCGCGGCCTGCAAGGCCCGTTGCGGATCAGTTCGTCCGGCCACCAAGGCCGGAAGCACGGAAGAAATAATCGTCGTTGCAGCGGCAATGCCGGCCAACGCCAGCACTACCGTCCAGCGCACCGCGATTTCACTCGCTCGCGGAATCGTGTCCGCCGGCATCTTGTGCACCAGCATCACCGCAAGGCACGCGATCGCAAATCCCGCCGCGCATCCCAACGCGCTCAACAGCCCGCCCTCGATAATCAATTGGCGCATCAAACGAGTACGACCTGCGCCAAGCGCCGCGCGCACCGCGAACTCCTGCTGCCTTCCGACGCATCGCGCAATCAGCAAATTCGCCACATTTGCGCAGGCGATCAGCAGCACCAGACCCAGAGCCACCACC
This sequence comes from Candidatus Acidiferrales bacterium, assembly GCA_036008485.1. Lineage (GTDB taxonomy): Bacteria > Acidobacteriota > Terriglobia > Acidiferrales > UBA7541 > DASTCZ01. Next base: position 18,339 of record DASYNR010000304.1, read on the forward strand.
AGCGCCAAAAACACCGAGTTCAGAGATCCCGTCAACAATGTTTGATACGGCTGCGCAAATAGCTTCAGATCCTTCGCCTTCTCCGGATTCACGGTTTGGATCTGCTTCGCAATCAGACCAAGTTCCGCCTGCTCCTGAGCGACTGTCACTCCGGGTTTCAACTCTCCCACCATAGTGAACAAATTGTATCCGCGTTCTTTCTCCATCTCTGGGGTCGGTTGCATCGGCACCCAAACTCCCTTTGCGACATCTGATCCGCCGGTTTCCGGAAAACGAAATCCCGCCGGCATCACACCCACCACGGTCCTGGCCTGATTGTTCACGCGCACCGTGCGCCCGATAATCTGCGGATCGGCGCCAAAGTTTTCCATCCACATTCCTTCTGAAAGCAACACCGCTTGCGGACCACCAACCTCACCCTCTTCTTTCGTAAACGTCCGCCCCAGCGTGGCCGGCACGCCGAGCATCGTGAGAACGTTTGGAGTGATGCGCGTGGCTGAAACGCTCACCGATCCGTTTTTTCCCTGCACTACACCCACATCCTCCATCACGCAGGCAACTTCATCCATCAACCTCGTCTGATCTCGAACGTCCCGGTAATCTAAATAAGAGGAATTGCCAACATGTTCCGCATCGCCCAAGCCGATCGCGATGATCCGCGACGCATGCGCATACGGCAGTTGCCGCACCATCACACTTTCCACCACCGTGAACATCGCCGTGTTCGCGCCGATTCCCAGCGCCAGCGTCATCACCGCAATCGCCGTAAATCCGGGACTCTTCCGCAGCATTCTCGCCGCAAATTTCAAATCCTGCGCCGCCGTTTCAACCCATCCCATTAGATCCATCTCGCGCGTCCTCTCCTTCATCAGCGTCACATTTCCAAATCGCTTCAACGCGTCATACCTCGCGTCCTTCTCAGACATTCCCGCTGACAGATTATCCGCCTCGCGCATCTCGACATGCGCGCGCAATTCCTCGTCCAGATCCTCGGCCAATTCCTCGCGCCGCCAAAGCCCGCGCACTCGTTTCCACCAGGCCATCGATTACCCAGCCTCTCTAATAGATAGCTATAGGTAAGTACGCTGCGAATGTCAATAATGTTCCAGCTCTCTCTGGCTTTTCCCGGCGCTGAAAGCTTGCTTCAAATCTTGGGCAACTCCTCGCCGCCATGTATCATTAATATATGCCCTATTCGCTCACCGAAATCGAAGCCCGAATCCTCGGCGCGCTAATCGAAAAAGAGATCACCACGCCCGAATATTATCCGCTGTCATTAAACGCGCTGGTCAACGCTTGTAATCAGAAATCGAATCGCTCACCCGAAATGCATCTCGACGACGACGCCGTCCTGCAAGCGCTTCGCACGCTGGAACAAAAGGGCCTTGCCGGAAAAGGTGACAACATGGACGGCCGCGTAAAAAAATACGAACATCGCCTGGCCGACGCCTTCAACTTTACGCGCCCGGAAACCGCCGTCCTGTGCGAATTATTGTTGCGCGGCCCGCAAACTCCCGGCGAACTTCGCAGCCGCGCGGAGCGCATGCACCACTTCGACGATCTCGACGCGGTGAACTCGACTCTACGCCACTTAATCGAGCGCGATCCACCGCTAGCCAAACTTCTTCCGCGCCAGCCAGGCACAAAAGAAGCGCGTTACACGCATCTCCTCTCCGGCGATGTAACCGCAGCCGCTGAATCCGAACCCGCGGCGCCTCCATCGACAAAATCCGTTATCGCATTTCCATCGTCGGCTGCAAATGCCGCTCCTGCGTCATCCGCCGTTGACCGAATCACCACGCTAGAACAAAAAGTTTCCGCGCTCCAACAAGAGATCTCCGACTTGAAGCAGCAGCTAGCAAACTTCCGCAAGCAATTCGAGTAACGCTAGCTTTCGCTTCCCTGCTTCTTTCTTTCATGTAGAATCCGGCCATGCAATCCGCGCAACAAACTCACGACGAAGGCAAAGGCACAGCGCGCCTCGAAGCGTTCTCCGACGGCGTTTTCTCCATCGCCATCACTCTTCTCGCTTTCAATCTCCAAGTCCCGCACGTCGAATCCAACTCGGCAAAATGGGCTCTCGCCGGTGCCCTGCTTCAGAAGTGGCCTTCCTATCTGGGTTTTGTCACCAGCTTCTTCACCGTCCTCATCATGTGGATGAACCATCACGCTGTCATCAAACACATTCATAAAATCAGTGCGCGCATTCTTTTCGCTAACGGGATCTTGCTCATGTTCACCACTGCCGTTCCATTCGTCACCGGATTGCTCTCCGAATATCTGAACTTGCCCGAAGCAAAGACCGCGTGCGCCGTTTACACTGGGACCTTCGTGATGATCGCTTGCTCCTACACGTACCTCTGGCACACCGTGATACGCGGCCGCTCTGGCTTCACGGACGACGCTTCCAATCCCGCCATCCAGAAAATCACAAGGAACTACTCGATGGGCATTCCCTTCTATCTCGTCGCTTTCGCGGCCGGATTTATCAGCACAAATCTCGCCATCGGCATCTGTACCGCTCTCTGGGTTTTTTGGTGCTCGACCGTCAAGGACGTCTAGGCAGACGTCGGCCTCCATCTCATGTGCCTTAACCAAGTCCGAGTGCATCGAGCCCACCGAACTAACCATTTGCAACACTCCAGAGTTCGCCGCTGGAGATTTCTCCTCTCAGATTCGTTGCCGCAGGAATTTATCTGCTCCGTAAACCAATCCTAGTGTGAGCAAGGCAATCGCTAACTCACCCAGCGCACCCACAACGAACGGACGCGTCCCCTGCTTCCACATTTCCCGAACATTCGTTCGCAAACCAACTCCGGCGAACGTCAAAAGAAATGCCCAGCGCGAAAGATTCGCCAGACTCGTGAGCTGCGCCTTGTCAAACAGATGAGCTGTAGCGAGCGCCGAGATCAACAGAAAGCCGAGCACGAATTTCGGGAACTTCGCCCACAGAAATGCCGCTTTGTTTCCGATGGCGTCCGCGCCACGCTTGCCTTCCTTTCGCGCCCAGTGAATCGCGTAACCGAGCACCACAAATCCGATCATTGCGTTGCGCGCCGTCTTCGCCAGCACGGCGATTTTTCCTGCGGCATCCGAGTAAAGAGCGCCGGCCGCGGTAACTTCGGCGGTGTTGTCGATTCCGAGTCCCGCCCACAACCCGTAATTCAAATCGCTCAAGCGTAACCAGTGCCCGACCAGCGGAAATACAAAGAGCGAAATTGCGCCAAGCGTTAAGGTTGCCGCGATTGCAAACGAAGAATCTTCTTCGTCCGCGCCGATGGCGCCCTGCGTGGCGATAATCGCCGAAACTCCGCAAACCGACGAACCAACCGCCAGCAACGTCGTGAGCTTCGGTTTTAATCCGAAAGCTTTTCCGAGCGCCGTCATCAGAACCAGCGAAATTCCAATCTCAATTGCCACCAGCACCAGACTTACTCCGCCGAGCTTAAACACATCGCCAAGCACGAAACGCGCGCCCAGCAACACGATTCCTGTTTTCAGCCAGAATTCATACGTCGCTATCCCCGGACGGAATACGGCGGAAATTCCCACTGTATTCGCGATGACCAACCCCAGCAAAATCGCCCAGAGCACGTACTCGATATTCGGCAGCGTCAAATGATGTGTGCGCCCGTAAATCGCAACCGAGCGTTCGATTAATTTTCCCGCATGCCCAACCGCCGCCAACAAAATAATCCCCGGCGCGAGACTTGCAATGCGTTTGAACAAATTAGATCCCGTCGAAATTGATGCGACTGCGGCAGTGCTTGCCATTTTCGTAGAGCCTCCTCGAGAATTTTTGAAATGCGTTTACCAATCAATGCGTTTGATCACACCGGCCCAAATCAGCAATGCCGCTATCAACGCCAGCGTCACCGCCCATCCGTCCAGCGAAAGTGCAAACCAGCTTCTTTTCTTCAACTCGCCTTTTTGCTTGGGTTGTGCGATCACCTAAATGTCTCCTTTGCTTTGCGGATTCTTCGTGCGCTGTTTCTTCAATTAAGAAATGCCGCTCACAGATTCCGTCTGTGGACTTATTTGCAGTCGCTATCTTGGGATTCCGCCGAAAAATTCAGGCCTGTTACCGAGAGGAGAAGACCAATCCACGCTCACTGAATTTCGGCGCAAATTGACGCTCTGTTTGGTGGGTCAACAACAACGTTCATGCGGCAGGCTAACCATCGCAACTGCGATTGATCGCGCGCTCGCT
>DASYNR010000305.1:0-24939 GCA_036008485.1 Candidatus Acidiferrales bacterium
CGATCCGTGTTCCTTATTTCGGACGTGTCGTACCCGTTGCCGTAGGTATTCACTTATCCCGGCGATGCGTTCGACATCTGAGAACGAATTGCGCCCCCCGGAGTATTTTTTTCTTGACAGAGGATGTCATTATGGTTCATATAGCGGTGCGCCATGCCACATACTAAGACAGGTTCGTCGGTTTACAAGTTGCAAGTAATGGACCGCGCACTGGCGATTCTCGATGTCCTGGGAACTGCAAACACGGACTCGAGTCTGACGGAGCTGTGCATCGCGCTAAATTTGCACAAGAGCACTTTGCATCGACTGATGATGGTTTTGGAAAGTCATCGCTTGGTGGACAAGAATCCCGACACGGGGCGTTACCGATTGGGGCTGAAACTATTCGAGTTGGGATCGAAGGCGATTGCATCATTGGATCTTCGTGAACTGGCGCTACCTCATTTGACTCGCGTGCAACATGAAACCGAGGAGACGGTAAACTTCGCGGTAATGGACAAAGGTGAAGTGCTCTACATCGCGAAGATTGAGCCGAAGAGAAATTTGCGCATTGCCGCTCACGTCGGCCATCGGTTTCCGGCCTACTGCACATCGCTTGGAAAGGCCATGCTGGCTGAACTGCCGGAAGCGGAAGTAGATGCGATTCTGAGCGGATGTGAAATGAGGGCGCGGACTCCGAACACGATTACGTCTCCGATAATCTTGAAAGAAGAGTTGCGAATGATACGCTCGCGAGGCTACGCGATTGATGACGAAGAAAATGATGAAGGTGCACGCTGCATCGGCGTGGCGGTTCGGAATCAACGTGGAAATCCAGTCGCGGCAATGAGTGCTTCAGGACCTGCGTCCCGAGTAACGAAGAGCGAAGTCCCAAGGATTGCGGAAGTCCTGATGCGAGCGGCGGAAGCACTTTCAAAAGAGCTTGGGTACGATTCCAAGAAGTTGGCAGCGGTAGGCGGGGCAAACGGATAGCATTTCTTGAACGGAGTCGACCCGGCGAAAGCCGGTTTTTTTGGGGCCTTTAATTAAATGAGATGGCGTACCACATAGTGGTACTACTTGAGCGGAATGTGGCGTTGGGGACGCTTCATCCGTGCAGTATCTAGGAGGCAGTTCCATGTGTCCATATGAAGGGGTGAAGAAACTGCACCGTACCTATGCAGTCTCAGCTGTCGTAATACTCGTGCTTGCTTTGCTCGGCCTTGGGACAGCCGCGCCAAGTTTGGCGCAGTCGGCTACCACTACGTTGTTGGGTACGGTGACCGATAAGAGCGGTGCAGTAGTTTCCAAAGCGCAAGTGACGGCAACAAACGTCGATACAAATCTTACGCGGACAGTTCCAACAAATGACGAAGGCGAATATCGCATCGACCTGCTTCCGTTGGGCAATTACAAAATAGAAGTTGCCGCGGCGGGATTTAAGAAGACCGTCCAGACAGGCGTGGTGCTCGAGATCGGCGTGATCGCGCACGCCGATGCGAAGCTGGAGCTGGGCGACGTGAACCAGTCGGTGACCATCACGGCTGAAATGCCGGCGATGAATACGACTTCGGCGGACGTCGGGCGCCTGGTCGAGAATAAAGAAATTGTTGACCTGCCCCTGGTGAACCGAAATGTTTACGCGCTCCTCTCGTTGACGGCCGGCGTTGAATCAAACGCCAACAGCATTGTGCTGGGCTATCCGGAACAGCGCACGCTGATTAACGGTGGCGTCGACGGCGGCGCGGGATCAGTGACGTATTACATGGACGGCGGAATAAACATGACCGGACTGCGTAACACCGGGAATATTCTTCCAAACCCAGACGCGATTCAGGAATTTCAAGTCGAAACAAATAACTACAACGCGCAGTATGGCCGGGCGTCAGGCGGCGTTGTGACCGTAGTGACGAAGGCTGGAACAAATACATGGCACGGCACGGCCTCTGATTTTTATCGTGACACGGTGCTGAACGCCAACGTGTGGAATAACACCGGCCCTACGCCGCCGATTCACCGCAACCAGTATGGTGGAACTCTTGGCGGTCCGATCCGGAAGGACAAAGACTTCTTCTTCTTTTCCTATCAAGGATTGCGCCAGCTGACGACAACTTTCTTGAACGGCGCGATCGTTCCGACGTTAGCCGAACGCACCGGAAATTTCAGCGCGGATGCCGCCATCCACGATCCCATCGTCAACGGGCCGGCGTTTACAGGCAATATGATTCCTACGAGCATCATGGATCCAACGGCGATGTACATCATCAACAATTTCGTGCCGAAGCCGAATGTCGGAACTAACAAATGGCAGGGATTGATTTCTAATCCCTACGACACCGACGAGTTCCTCGCCAAGTGGGACCATGCGCTTACGTCCAAACAGCGGCTGACCGCAACTTATTTTGAAACCAGCGGCAACAATTCGATTCCGGAGGGAAACGTTATTTGGTCGCAACAGGCATTTGTGTGGCGGCAACAAAACGTAAACCTGAGTGATACTTGGACCATCAACCCGTCCGTAGTGAATCAAACCTATCTGACGTACACGCGGAATTTTGGGGGACGAACCAACATTCCCGACACTTCGCTTGGACAACTGAGCACGCTTGCAGGTGGTACGGGACAGCTTTTCAATATTCAGGGCACGCCGGATTTGCCGCAATTAGCGGTTTCGGGATTCTTCACCCTGACCTCGGCGATAGCCGGCCCTCTCGCCGGGACGAACTACTACTCCATTCGTAACATTTCCAGTACCACGCATGGACTCCACACGGTGACCTTCGGTGCGGAGCTTTCCTTGAACAAAGACATTCAGCAGACGTTGCTGAATAACTATGGCGTCTTCACATTTTCCGGATCTGGCGCTCAATCCGCCGGAAACGCGCTGGCCGATTTCGAGCTCGGATTGCCCAGCGCCATCTCGCAGGATACTCCGGTGACACCCAAAACCAATACTTGGAACACCGGTCTATTTTTGCAGGACGATTTTCACGTTCGTCCGAATTTGACGTTGAACTTCGGCGTGCGTTGGGACATTCAGACTCCGCCGACTGATTCGCATAACCTGGAATCAACATTCGAGCCTGGCGTCCAATCCAAGGTTGACCCAACCGCGCCACTCGGCGAATTGTTTCCCGGCGATCAGGGAATCACTCGCGGCATCATCCCCATTCGCTACCGGCATGTTTCTCCGCGCGGCGGATTCGCATGGGATCCATGGGGTAACGGCAAGACGGTCATTCGCGCCGGCGGCGGAATCTTCTACGGATTGGTTTCGGGCAATGAGTGGAATACCACTTCCAATTTCGAGCCGTTCGCAACTCGCTTAACATTTACAAACACCGGCAAGGCGCCAACACTCACTGGCACAACGGAGAGCGGCGGTCCCACGCTGACCAATCCCTACAACGGATTTGCAACTCTTCCGTTTCCGTACACCGGTCAGACTATTCCGGGAGGTTCGATCTACGGTGTGGCGCCAAATTTTCAGTGGCCCTACTCGTATCAAGCGAACGTTTCGGTTCAACGCGAGATCGTTCGTGATCTAACCGTGACTGTTGCATTTGTCGGCCAGTACAGCCACGATTTGCCTTTTTCAACTGACCTGAACTATCCAACAGCGTGCGGAGTTCCTGTACCCGCCGGTTGCAGTGGATCGGGCGCAAGTGTTCTCGCCCGTCGTCCACTTGACACCGGCACGCTCGGGCAGGTATTCGTCCTGGAATCGAACCAAACGGCCAGCTACAACGGACTGCAAATCGTCGCGGCGAAACGGTTTTCGCATCACTTATCGCTAAACAGTTTTTACATTTACAGCAAGACATTACAGAGCGTAGAGCTGCAAAACAACACCACGAACCCAACGGCGGCAGGGCAAATTCCACAGGACTATCGCTTTCTGCCATTGGAAAAGGGCCGAGCAGATGACGACATGCGGCATCAGTTCGTCACTTCGCTGATCTATCAGCCGGATTACTACCACGGTGACAACAAGTTCGTGCGTAACGTCATTAACGGCTGGACCCTCTCGCCAATCCTCACGTTCCACAGCGGTTTGCCCTTCACTGTTATCAGCAACAAGGACCAAAATCTCGACGGGCAGAGCGGAAATGATCGGCCAAATTCAGTTGCCGGCGTGAATCCGGTGCTTCCGGCAAATCGTTCTCGCGCTGCCGAGGCTGCGGAATGGTTCAACACCGCTGCATTTGTACTGAATCCTCTCGGTACCGACGGCAATGTCGGCAGGAACACACTGGATGCTCCCGGTTTCAAGGAAGTGGACATCGCCTTCTTCCGTGACTTCAAAGTGTGGGAACGTGTTTCGCTGCAAACGCGCTTTGAGGCGACGAATCTTTTCAACTGGGTGAACCTGGGAACGCCGGGAAGCAGCGGTCCTCCATCGGTTGTGGGTGGAGCGCCGTCATCGGCGGCATTTGGTGTAATCACAGGTTCGGCCGCGGCTCCGAACACGACTGGTCCGTCGCGTCAGGTTCAACTGGGTCTGCGGCTGACGTTCTAGCTCAACCGAAAGGTCTTTGACACTCGTGCGTGCTGTGCGGAATTAAAATTATTTCCGCGCAGCACGCGATTCAAAATTAGCTTTCGTATCAGCTTTCGGCGACGCGGTGCTGGCAGTCATAGCGTGGTATTTTTATTCGAAGTGCTCCGCGCAGGTAAGACGGAGTCGATTGGAAAAAAGGAGCGGGAATGTCCACGCACGAGCAAGCCCTAATAGACAAAATGGTATTTCGCAAAACCAACGCACATGTAGGACGCCACATTTCGGTCAGCCCTGAAAACAGCACCATGAAGCATCTATCCTACGGCCGTATTATTCTAAATTCTTCAATGCCGACAGTTTCCTTTTCTAATAGCAACCGGGAGACCGGTTTGATTTGCCTCTCTGGCCGCGCGTCGGTAAAGACGGCCGGCTCCGAAACAAAACTTGCGCAATACGACGCAATTTATATTCCGCGCGATTCTTCTGTAGAAGTTTCTACTGACTCCGCCGTGGACATTGCCGAGTTTTCTTCGGACGTCGAGAAGAAGTATCCGCTGCAGGTCGTCCGTTACGCCGAAATTTCAAAAGATCCGGGCATGAAGTTCAACGCGGGCGGGCCCGCGTCGTCCAGGCATTTGAATATGGTGATCGCGAAAAATGTGGAAGCCGGACGCCTTGTCGCCGGATTCACGCATTCCGATCCCGGCAATTGGACGAGCTGGCCGCCGCACGAACACGAAAAAATGTTGGAAGAACTTTATGTTTATTTTGATATGCCCGCGCCGGCCTACGGCATCCAGCTCGTTTACAAAGACACGGAATATCCCGAGCTCGTTACCGTCGTGCGCGATGGCGACGCCGTCCTAATGCCAGGCGGCTATCATCCGAATGTTTCTGTTCCCGGGCATCCCATAGCATTTCTTTGGGCGATGGCGGCGCATCGCGAAGTGGAAGACCGTCAATTCGGTGTGGTGAATGTACAGCCGGGATTTGATCAAGGCGGCTCGGGACTCGAAGCCGGGCAGAAAAAGAAATAGAGATCGCGATGGCAACCAGCACACGTAAGACAAAAAATCGGAGCACTGTTCTGACGAAAGAAGCTCGCGTGATACTCGAGAAATTTAATTTGGAAGGTAAGAACGCGCTGGTCACCGGTTCCGACAAAGGACTAGGAGCGGGAATCGCTCGCGCGTTGGCGCAGGCAGGCGCGAACATCGCATTCCACGCGCGCACTACCGCTCCGCAAGTGTTGATGGACGAAGTCCGGGCGCTCGGCAGGAAAACCTGCTTCGTTGCCGGAGATCTTTCTGACGCAATCGCGTGCTCGCATCTGATTGACGAAACCGTTCACGAGCTTGGCTCAATCGATATCCTGGTGAATAACGCCGGCACGATCCGCCGTGCTCCCATCGCCGAATATTCGCAGGACGATTGGGACCATGTGATCGCCGTAAATCTTACCGCCGTATTTCATCTTTCGCGGCTGGCCGGAATTCACATGTTGCAGCTCGGCCGCGGTGGAAAAATTGTGAATATCGCATCGCTGCTTTCGTTTCAGGGCGGAATTCTCGTACCTTCTTACGCCGCAGCAAAAGGCGGCGTTGCGCAATTGACGAAGGCGCTGGCGAATGAATGGGCGTCAAAAGGAATCAACGTGAACGCCATCGCACCTGGATACATGGTTACTGACAACACCGAAGCGTTGCGCAATGATCCGCAGCGCAGCAAACAAATTATGGATCGCATTCCAGCGAGCCGCTGGGGCGAGCCGGGCGATCTCGCGGGCGCCGCCGTATTTTTGTGTTCATCGGCCAGCGATTATATTCACGGACAAGTTTTGGCGGTGGATGGTGGATGGTTGGGGCGCTAACGTAAAGCGCATAGCCCACGGACAATCGAGGAGATCGGGCGAGATGCACAAAGAATCCGTAAAAAATCGCATTCTTGAAATTGGCATCATCCCCGTGCTGCGGGCTTCGTCCGCTGAAGAAGCCATGATGGCAGTACACGCAATTCGCCTGGGCGGAATTCCGATTGTGGAAATCACGATGACTGTGCCCGGCGCGATCGAAACAATTCGCCAGGTAGCAAAAACTATGGGCGATGAAGTTCTTGTCGGCGCGGGAACTGTTCTTGACGCCGACACCGCCCATCGATGCATAGACGCTGGCGCGGAATTCGTCGTCGGCCCCGGACTCGACATTGCGACGATCGAACTTGTGAACAAAGCGGGGAAGATCATGATGGCCGGCACGCTGACTCCTTCCGAAGTGATCACCGCGTGGAATGCCGGATCGGATTTCGTGAAAGTTTTTCCGTGTGGACAGGTCGGCGGTCCGAGCTACATCAAGTCTCTTCGCGGGCCTTTTCCGCAAATTCCTTTTGTCCCCACTGGAGGAGTGAGCCTGAAAACTGCCGCGGAATTTATTCGCGCGGGAAGCGCCGCGCTTGGCGTTGGCGGAGAACTGGTTCAGACTGCAGCGCTAAAATCCGGCCATCCGGAGATCATTACCGAAACCGCGCGCGAATTTATTGCGCAGGTAAGGAATGCTCGCGAATCGATTGCAGTTCCCAGCGCTCAACTCGAAACATCCACAGTCAGGAGTTAGTTTTTCATGGCCAAGCAAGCAAAGGACTTTCCCGACCTCGTCGTATTCGAGCACTCTCACGCAAAGTCTTCCTCTCCAGAATCTGGGCTCACTCGCCGAGTGCTCGCATACAACGACAAATTATTTATGGCCGAGCACAAAATGGAAAAAGGCTGGTCCGGAGCGCTGCATAGTCACCCGCACGATCAGGCGGTTTACGTTGTGAGCGGGAAAATTCGCGTGAAGTCACAAGGAAAAATTTTCGAGCTCGGGTCCGGTGATACGTTCGTCGTCCGCGGCGGCATCGAACACGGTGCGTCCGCCATTGAGGAGTCCATCGTCGTGGATGTATTCACGCCCTGCCGCGAAGACTATATTGTTTAGCGAGTGCGCCGGCCGTCGCAAAGTTTGCGTGTAGAAGTCACAAGCGAAGATCGCATGAAAAAACTCTTCAACATTTTCGCAATGGGCATGTGCGCCGCTGCTCTAGGCGCGCCAGCACGGGCGCAGTCGCACATCAAAGTTATTAAAATCTCGATTACGAATCCTTCCGAGTTTCAACGAACCGCCGAAGATGTTGTCCTTTCGATTGCGGAGCTGAAAAAAATCGCGCCCGATTTTGCGCCCGCTGCCGTAATCGTCACAACAAGTGAGGCTGCAACAATTGCAGAGGACGCAGCGACGCTCGAAACTCAGGAACTCCCATCTCAGGTGGACGATCTGGACGGCGACCACAAGGCCGATGAGCTGGCCTTTCAAATTGACCTGAAGCCGCATCAGACCCGCATCGTTTCGATTTGCTACGGCGACGAACCGACCATCCTTCGTCTACGCAGCGATTATCCGCAACGCACCGACGCGGCCTTCAATTTAAAATTTGACGGCCTCGCATGGGAATCCGAACGCAACGCCTGGCGAATTTATTTCGACGCGCGCAACGCGATCGATCTCTACGGAAAGCGCCGCCCTACTTTGCAATTAAAGTTGTACGGCACGCCCGATTACGCGTATCACGACGAATCCCCCGAAGGCCGAGATATCTACGACGTCGCTGACGCGCTCGGAATTGGCGCAGTCGGCGCGTGGGTTGACGGCAAAGTCGTAAAGATTTCCGACGTGAAGGATCGCAAGTGGCGAATCATCTCCACAGGTCCGGTGCGCACAATCGTTGAACTGGAATATGACGGCTGGAGTGTCGCCGGCAAATCCGTCACCCTGCGTTCCCGAATGACCCAGTGGACAGGAGAGCGTGGCTTCACGCATGAAATCTTCACAGATAATTCCGCGGACGGTGTGACGTTCGTCACCGGGCTTCACCGCAGTCCGAGCATCGCTCCCATGTTTTCGGCCGCGCAACGCTCCGCTGACATCACCTCGCTCGCCACGTGGGGCGAACAAGTTGTAATCCCCGGCGTCAATAAACACACTTCGATTCCCGGCGAGAATTTGGGATTGGCGCTACTCACAACCGCTCCGGCAAAGCTCATCACCGACAATCCGACTGTAAATCTCGTGCAAATTTCGCTCGTGGATCATCACGCAAGTTGGTATGTGATGGCCGCGTGGGATCAGGAAGGCACGAATCGCCGCGTCGGCTTCGGAAATTCAAGGGAAATGGGCGACGCCTCTTCCTCCTACGTTTTGCCACCAGATGGAATCACCACGCAATCCGGTTTTGTCGATGCGGTGAAAGAACAAGCCGGCCGCATGGCTGCGCCCTCAACGCTAACGATGCTTTCCCAAGCATCCGCTCCGCAATCCGCGCCGCCGGATACGCTCGTGACCAGTCCGAAAAAAACTGTGCGGCAAGCAATCGATCTTCTCCGCGCTGAAATTGATTCCACCGCCAAAACTTGGGAGCCAATTCTTGCCGCCGCGCCAACTGGAACGATCACCTATGGCAAAGGCCCCGGATATTTCACCGAGGGGAATAATTCCACGGGTGCATGGAAACCCCAGGATGGCTATTACTGGACCGGAAGTTTCTGGATGGCGGAATTGTGGCGCATGTACGCGCGAACGAAAGACGAGAAATATCGCCGCTGGGCCGAGCTGTGGGGCGCGCCGCTTTTCGGCCAGGAAATGCTGCAGAATCACGACACCGGGTTCCTTTATTATTATTTCGATTCGCTCGGCTACGACCTGACGCGCACACCCGCGCAACGCGAAAGCGCTCTGCGCGCTGCTCAGCGTCTTTCGGATTTATACAATCCCACCACGCATCTCATCGCTTCATGGCAAGTGAATGGTGACGACACCATCATCGACACGATGATGAATCTGCAGCTTCTTTTCTGGGTCAGCAAAGAAACTCACGACGCGAAATGGCGCGACATCTCGCTTCAACACGCGCTGCGTTCCGCCGATTGGCTCGTGCGCCAGGATGGTTCCGTGATTCAGTCCGTGCACTATAATCCCGGCGACACGCGTCAATCATTTCCGATGGGTGGCGGAGCCGCAAACACTTCGAGCATCCGCACTCCAGTTCCCAATAACGCCGCGCCCGGCGGAAAAGTTTTCACGCACACGCATCAAGGATTTTCCGCAGAAACAAGTTGGGCTCGCGGCAACGGCTGGGCGCTTTACGGATTCACAGTCACATTTGTCGAAACGCACGATCCGAAAATGTTAGAAACCGCGGAGCGCGTCGCGGATTTCGTAATCAACAATCTTCCCGATGACGGTGTTCCCTGGTACGACTTCGGTGACGAAGGCGTCCACTTCCGCAATCGCGATACTTCCGCCGCGGCAATAATTGCTTCCGGCCTGCTGCGCCTTTCCGAAGCGACGCCGGACAAATCTCGCGCGCAAAAATACCGCGAACAGGGCGACCGCATCACGCAGTCCTTAATCGATCATTACCTGACGCCGGTCGGCGCAGATGATTCCACGCCGCCCGGAGTTCTGCGCCACGGCTCTGCTACTCGTCCAAATGATGGCGCGCTAATTTATGGACAATATTATTTGCTGGAAGCACTGCTCTGGCTCGACGATCACGCCGCGATCAAATGAATTATCGAAAGGGGCTAATGAATCGCACGCAATCAAAAACGTGGTTGGCCTGCGCGGCGGCCATCGTAATATTCGCGTCCTCGCTCGCGTTTGCCGCTCCCGTCCAGTCGCCGCCAAATTCCGCAGCCGCCGGCGCCCAAATCTCCACCGCCGATCTTGATCACCAAATTCGCGATCTCCTCACTCGTGACATCACCGCTCACATCGCTGATATTAAAGCGCTTGACCCGCCGCCAGAGCGCGTCGTCGGTGCGCTAACCACCGGCGATTTTTCCTGGGGCACATTCATGCGCGCCGTCGCCGCGTATTCCGAACTTTCCGGGGCAAAAACTATCGCAGGCCGGGACGTTCCTACGCTCATCGGGAAAATCGGCCTCATCGAGGCTCGACAGGGCGGCAAAACTTTCGCTCAGCTTTACGCCGCTCTAGCTCTCAGGCACTTCGGCACAGATCTCTCAAAAAATGCCGTCTGGCAATCTCTCTCGCTCGACGAGCAAAAATCCTGGCGCTCGCTTCTCGATCCCGCGCGCTTTTACAATCGCGAAACGCATCAGGTGATCAATCTTCCACAAAATTATTTCGGCGTTGCCGCACGTATCGCCACTATGGATTTTCAGCTCGGGATCATTAGCGATCGCACTTACGTTGACGACATTCTCGAACGCGCCGCGCAGCAATTTGTCAGCGGCAGTCTTTACTCCGATGACGCTCTGCCCGCCGGCCGCTACGATCGCTACTCCAACGAATACGCGCGCTACGTTTACGAGGCCGCCGAAAATGTCGGACGCAAAGACATCATGTCCGCTCTCGAACCAACTCTGAAAACTCAAATGCGCCTGTGGTGGGATCTTCTACAGCCCGATGGCTACGGTTACGCGTGGGGCCGCAGCCTTGGCGCAATCAGTTATATGGACACGATGGAAATTGTTGCCTTCGACGCGAAGCATCCGCAATTTCGTCCCGCGCCGTTGCAAGAATTAGCCAGCGCCTATTACAACGCGTGGGAATGGTTGCGGCATGATGTACAGCCCGATCGCCACTTGCTAAACGTCTTCGGCTTCGGCCGCGGCGATTACAGCTACATCAATCCGCAACGCGAATGGCAGCAGACCACCGGCTTCATGGGCAAAGTCACTGGAGCGGATCTGGCATTCATGCCTATCATGAAGCAAGAAAATATTTCCGCGTTCTCCGCCGAAATTAAATTGCCGGACGTCGCGCGTTTTGAATATTTCCGCAAAGGCGAACGCCCCTCCGGAGTTTGGCTCGTGCGTCAAGGCGCATTCAGATTCACTCTGCCAATCGTCACCGGCATGCAGCCCGGAATTTCAGATTATTTGCCGGCACCGTATGGACTTTCCGGTTTCGCCGCTCCCGTCGAACAATTCGTTCCTGTGATGACGCCCTACTTCGAACTCGAAGATGGCCGCGTGATCGTTGCCGGTGATTGCGCCGACGAAATCTATCCCGCCGCCGACGGGCGAAGTTTGCGCGTGGTTTGGAAAAATTTCGCGCAACTTGGCAAGAAGTCCGGTGAAACTCTAGAGGCGGGATTCATCGCAGAAGTAAATTGGAAAATTGAAGGTACAACGATCGTCCGCACGGAAACAATCACATCCTCAAAGCAAATTAAAATCCGCCGCTTCTGGGTGATCGTTCCGACATCCGGCGATCGCAGTTCTACACGCTTTGAAAATAATATTCGCACCGATCAATTTGATTCACCGGAAGGCTCGCTCGAAGTTTCCGTAGCCGCCACTGATTTCCCGCTGAACGTATCCACCGTCGCCACGGGAAACAGTAATCTCGGCAAAGGTAATCGCGGCGCGGTCCCGCTCTACCTCGAGCTCGACGCAAAAAATCTCACGCTTCAGCCGAACGAACCAGTGAAGTGGACACTCCGTCTGAGAGCATTTCCATCCACTAAGCCCGACAGCACAATTCCAACCATCAAGCCGAATCCCGACGTCCTTCACTAAGTTCGTGAACTGTCCAAACTGCATAGTCATCTGGCCAGATGGCTACACACTGAGGCGCTGCGGGATGCATGAAACGATTCGCAAGACGTAATTGAACATTCGTCGCAGTGGTTTTTGTGAACGCGTGCTGACGGGAACACAACGACTCACTACCTCGTCGGAGAAACAGCGTCCAGTTTTCGTCCGATATTTCTCTGCGACAAATGTTTGCCCATCGTCATATCGAAAATTCGCGCATTTCGGGCAGCAAATTCGCATTTTGGGGAATTACTAACAGGAGACGGAGAAAAAGCGCGACTGCGTGGCGGAGAGGCGGGGATTCGAACCCCGGTCACCCTTTTGGGGTGAAACTGATTAGCAGTCAGCCCTGTTCGGCCACTCCAGCACCTCTCCGTGAAAAATAAGCTGGCCGACGTTCGTTGATTGTTCGGGCTTACCGCGCATCAGTATATCATTTTCCGCTGGAAGGGCCGCCGCTATAACGGAGGATCTTGCGAAGTGGCGGCGCGATTTTCCCGTGTCACGTGAAGCTGCCCGCTTTCGTCCGTATAAAAACTTCGATATCCGAAATTTCCGGGGCGCGCCTGCAAAACATAACTGCGAATCGTGCCGTCATCGCCGGGCGCAGCCGGCGCATATTGAATTTGATAGCCTTCGCCTTGCGCGAATTGCAAAGCGTCGCGAGCGGGATTTCCCAGAGGCTCAAGCGAATTTGGAAATGATCCGCCCGGCTGCGCCGCTGCGTAAGACGTCAGCTCCGCGTGCAATTGATTTAGCGCGCTCGCCACTCGCGATTCCGCTTCGCGCGCCGCGTCGCCGTGCTGCGAAGGCATCACATACAACAGGAATCCCCACAGGCAGATCCCAATTATTCCGAGCAGAATTCCCCAGCGGATCAATATGGATCGCAAAGATTTTGGCGGAGTTGGCGCCGCAGATTGGCCCGCCGTGGAAAGATCCGCGCCGCAATGCGGACAGATTTCCGTTGAAGTGTTGATTTCAATATCGCAATAAGGGCAGACGTACATAAGTTGGAAAGTATTTCCGGCTTTGCAAATCCGGCGCTTCGCAATTCTCGAAAATTTTTCGCGCTAAACTTCCGGTCCGAATCCGTTCACGACAAGTCCCATGCGCACCGGCGCCGGGGCGCCGCCCGCCGCAACCGACAGGCTGAATTGCGCGATCCACAGGTCGGAGTCGGTATCGTGAGAAACGCCGGGGGCGGCGCCGGCCGCTCCATCTCCGGGCATCAAACTCCACACCGACGGGTGATTCGTGCTCGTGGACTTTTTCGATAGCTCGATCGTTTGCGCCGGGCTGACATTCGCCGGATCTTGATCCGCGGCCGCGGGAATGGCTAACAGAAAATCCCGCTGCGGTGCAACGCCCTGATGATTTCCATTCACCGGCGAAAGCGCATAGCGCAACGTGTAAACTCCGGCCTTCACATTCTGCCGCCGGTAATCCTTCAGTTCGGCCGGAAAGCGAATCGCCGCAACCAGTGTGCCTTCCTGAAGCTGCGTATAAATCACTCCCAAATTTTGTGCGGCCGCCTGGCCCGGAACAGTTTTGCGCAGCCAAATTTCGCAGACCACTCCGCTCGGCCCGGTAACTCGCAGCTCCTGCGGTGAAAGTGTATCGCGCACTGCGGCGGATAGTTCCGCAGGAGCAGCAACTGCAGCCGCTTCAACTTTATAACCCTGCGCGGAGGCTCGCGCCGTGCCGCACAACATCAGCACGAAAAAAATGGGCAGCGCACGTCGATGGAAAAGCTTCATGGCGATCGTTCCCTCTTGGGTTATGAAATTTCGATTCTTCATTTCTAAAAAACAAAAGCCCACCCGCTCGGGGTGGGCCTTCGTCATTTATATCAAGTTCCAATTAGTATGCAAAGGTGCCAACGAAAACACCGCGGCGATCATTCTCAGTCCATGTCGTGCCGAGGTTGCTGCCGTGATAGCCCGATTCCATCGCCACTGCGGGCATCGAGTGCGTCAGATTCGCGGCCAGCGGCGGATAATAAACTTCTTCGTTGTGGCAGAATTCATCGCCCGGATTCAACGAGCGGGTCGTAACCTTCACTAAATTTCCGGCAGCGAGAGACGACGATCCGTGCATCCCGCCAACATTCACTGCGAACTTCATCGGCGCAACTTCCACGGCCATCACGCGTGACAAAACTGTGCCGCCCTGCGCTTCTGCGAAATTCACCAGTGCCGCGCGCTGTGCTGCGGTGCCAGATTGATCCACAATCAAAATCGAACGCGCCAGCAATGGTTCGCTGCCTGGCATTCCAAGCGTGTCGGCGGCATTCACAACGGCCACCACCGTCAATCCGCTCAGGTCAACGTTGTTCCACGTGCCCTGATCAACGTGCCAGGCCATCACGGCCTGCTTGCCTGCCAAATTCGTTTCCGAATTCGCGATGCAGGGGCCGGTGTAAATATCGGCCGTACGCGATTCCAAATATTGCCCGGTAATTTGCGGTGCTTGCGGCTTCGGAGCAGCGCCCGCGGGCAAAGCACAAATCAGCGCAACTGCCACGATTGCAAATAGAAATCGATTCGTCTTCATATAAACCTCCAATACTGGAACCCTTATTCTCGCACTTCAAGCGCCGGGATTCAATCGTCGCCGCTTCGTGGGCAGCGAAACCGCAATCCTACGCAGTTTCACAGCAGGCGCGGCCGCTCTTGCCGTGGCAATCCTCAATGGAAGCAATCTTCCCGTCCGGCCCCTGCAATCCTTGGGTCTGCACGCACCAGAAGGGTCCGTTCATTCCGGAATACATCGCGTAGTGCGGATTATTTTCTTGCGGGCTGCCCAGCTCGCCGGTGTCGTAAAACAAAGTTTTCGCGCGAAGGCATTTGCAGACTTCTCCAGTTTGAATCAGCAGTTTCAGGCTTTGTGCTTTCAGCATGGTCAGGCTCCTTCCTTCGCTGCGGCAAGCAGCGCGCGCTTAACAGATACCCGCGCAAGTTGCACCTTATATTCATTTTGGCTGAGCGGCTTCGCGCCCTTCACCGCTGCATCTCCGGCCGCGGCGGCGGTTTCTTCGGTCACTTTTTTGCCGACGAGCCATTTCGCCGCGTCATCCGCTTGCCATGGAATTGGCGCCACATGGCCCAGCACAATTTTCGCCGAGCTTACCGTGCCGCCATTCATCTTCAACGCCACGGATGCGGTGGCCAACGGCCAATCGAGCAGGGTGCGCTGACGAACTTCGTAAGTGTGATTCTTCATTCCCGCAGACGCCGCCGGAATCAGAATCTCCGTCACAACTTCATTTGCTTTCAAGACATTTTCACGATCCGAATCATTCTTCGGAATCACAAAAAAATCCGCGGCGTTCACATCTCGTCCGCCGCCCGGACCTTCCAGATGCAAACGAGCTCCCAAAGCAATCAGCGCCGGTGCCAGACTCGAAGGGCTTACGAAATATGCCGGCCCGTCATTTCCAAAAATCGCGTGATACTTATTTTCTCCGCCGGGAACCAACGAATTCCCTTTGGCGTCGCGCGCCAGCAAACCGAATCCATTCCGGAAATACCAGCAGCGCGGACGTTGGCACAAATCACCGGCGACGGTTCCCATATTTCGCATCTGCGGACTGCCAACACCGTCCACCGCGTTCACCAGCGAATGATATTGCGCGCGGACCAGCGCGTTTTCCCGCAATTCTTCAAACGTAGCCAGCGCGCCAATTCGCAATCCGGCTGGAGTTTGCGAAATTCCGCCCCATTCCTTAATTCCGCGAATGCTGATCACCCGCTTCGGAATCACGACGTGCTCTTTCATCAGCGAAATAATGTCGGTTCCACCGGCCAGCACCGCGGCGTCGTCCCAATTTGCTCCGAGCAAACCAAAAACTTCCTGCTTCGTTGCCGGATGAGCGTACGCAAAAGTTTCCATTAGGCCATCACTCCTTTCCCGAGAGCCGCCAGCACTCTATCGGGCGTCATGGGAATTGTTGGAACGCGAACTCCAATCGCGTTCGCGACGGCGTTCGATATGGCGGCGCCGGGCGAAACCGTTGGCGGCTCGCCAAGCCCGATTACTCCACGGTCGTCGTAGCCCGGCCCGGTCATCATGTGCACCACCAGCTCGCCGATGTCATTGATGCCCGCCAACTTGTAAAATTCCATGTCGGCGTTCAACATTTTTCCGGTCTGCTGATCCATAATTTTTTCTTCGTACAACGCGTAACAAACTCCCATGATCATCGCGCCGTACACTTGGCTTTCCGCCGTCTTCAAATCAATAATCAGTCCGCAGTCCTGCACCGCGACGAACTTCTCCATTTTCACGACGCCAGTCTCGATGTCCACGGATACTTCCGCCATCTGCACTCCGGCAACGTTGCCCGATACAAGTGACCGCTCCGGCGTTCCCGCGCGCGGCGTCTGCGCCGTTTCAGAAATTACAGTTGCTCCCAATTTCCCGCACGCCTGTTTCCACGTGAGCGATTTCGACGGATCCCCAATCACCTGAATTTTTCCGCCGCTGGCTTCCAGTTTATCCGCGCCAACTCCGAGCGAACCGGCCGCAACATCCAGCAACTTATTCAACGCGTTGGTTGACGCAAGCCGCGTCGCGCTGCTCACTCCGCCGATAGTCGTCGAACCGCCCGAGCCGCCCGCTGGTGGCAAATTGGAATCGCCAATATTCACCGTCACGGATTCGAGCGGCAAACCCAGCGTTTCCGCGGCAACAATTCCAACTGACGTTCGCGTTCCGACGCCCAGATCCTGTGTCGCCATGCTAACTTCCACCGAACCATCAGGATGAATCGTGCAATTGCACGAACTCGTGTTCGCCGCTCCGCCCCAGGTGTGAATTGAAACTCCCACTCCACGCTTGATCGGCCCCGGCGTCTTATCTCCGCGCGGATGCCATTTTTTATTCCAATCCATCAGCTCCGATGCTTTCGCCAGTTCCTGCTCGTAATCCTTCGTTCCGAATCCTTTATTTCTTTCTCCGGCAAACTGCATGTTCTTCAATAGAAACTGCACCGGATCCATATTCAGTTTCGCTGCCAGGTCTTCAAACGCAGACATCGTCACCAAACAAAATTGCGGATGGTTCGGCGCGCGCCACGCTCGCGCAGGTCCGATATTTGTAAGCACCGACGTATGCTTGCGCTGAATCGGCAGATTAACTTGCAGCACGTACGGCAGATTTGCGTTCGCGCCAGCCTGCGGCCCCGATGTTCCATACGATTCCGATTGCCACGCCGTCAGCGTGCCATCTTTTTTCGCGCCGACTTTCACCTTCGCGTAAAGTGACGGCCGCATTCCCGCCACCATCAATTCCTGATCGCGATCCAGCATCATTTTCACAGGACGCCCGGCCTTCTTCGCCAGCGCTGCGGCCGAAATTCCCCAGGTGTCCGCTTGAAATTTGCTTCCGAATCCGCCGCCCATCACAGGAGTCAGAATTCGCACATTCGGGGCTTGCGTCGGAATTCCCTTCGCCGTCAAACTTTGCGAATATTCCTGCGTCAGTCCCGTTACGCTTTGCGTCGAAGCCCACACCGTCAGTTTGTCGCCTTCCCATTCCGCTGCCGATCCGTGTGATTCCAAACAGCAGTGCGTGATGACGGTTACACCGTACTCTCCTTCGTGAATTACATCCGCTTCCTTAAATCCATCCGCCGGACTCGTGGAAATTAGATCATCCGGATTGTTACTTCCGGCCGGCGCGCCCGGTTTCAGTACTTTTCGTTCCTGATTAAAATCATTCGGCGGCCGCGTGAATCCTGTCGCTTTATCGGGACCAACATCCGCCACCAAATACGGCATCACCTCATAATCAATTTTCACCTTGCGCATCGCGTCGCGCGCCTGATCATCTGTCTCCGCTGCAACGGCCACAATTTCCTTGCCCATCCACAGCGCTTCTTGCCCCACCGGATGAATAATATCCACGGCCTTCACACCGGGCATTGTTTCCGCGACGCTCGTGTCAATCGCATTGACCTTCGCGTGCGCGTGCGGACACAGCACCATTCTTCCGTACAGCAAGCCGGGCCGGTTTAAATCGTAAGAATATTTCGCGGTGCCCGAAGCCTTCCACGGGCCATCCAAACGCGAGATGCGCTTCCCAATCAGCGCGCGTTTTCCTTCTGCGGGCCACTTGAAATCCGCCATTACGCGTTACCTCCCTTCGCTGTCATGTGCATCGCGGCCTCGACAACTGCTTGCCGCACGCCCATGTAAGTTCCGCACCGGCAAATATTTCCGCACAGTGACGCCTTCACTTCATCGCGCGTCGGATGCGGATGCTTGTCGATGTAAGCCTTCGACGCCATCACAAATCCCGGAGTGCAGAATCCGCATTGCTGCGCATCATTATTAACGAACGCCGCGGACACCGGATGCAATTGCCCGGCCGGCGCCAAACTTTCAATTGTTTCAATTTTTGCGCCCGGAGTTCCCGGCCGGTCGGCCACATCAATCGCCAGCACCGAACACGAATACATCGACATCCCGTTCACGATCACAGTACAGGCGCCGCAAGTCCCGCGGTCGCAAACCTTTTTCGCGCCGGTCATATCCAAATGATCTCGCAGCGCGTCCAGCAGCGTAACTCTCGGCTCGGCCACCAACTTCGTCGGCTTACCATTAATGTTCAGCGTCATCCGCACCGGGCCCGGCCCAACCAGCTTTGACGTTGCTGCGTCCGGCGCATCCTGCACTTCAGGCGCGGGCGCGGCCTTCAACATTTGCTCGCCCGCAAGCACACCCGCCGCGGTGACGGCCACGCCGGTCGTGCTCACCATCTTCACGAACTCGCGCCGGCCAAGAGCGATGCGTTCTTTTTCGCGCGCTCCCCTATCTTTCTTCAATTCATCTTCAGGATTTTCTTTCGTCGGCCGGTCGGCCATCGCTCACCTCCGAAAATTGCACTGAACGCAGAAAATTTCGCGCACTCCACCGTCACAACACCCACATCCCGCGAAGCGACATCTTACGTCCGCATAAATCCGAATGCAACGCCATCCGCAATTCCGGTGATAAGATACGCTCCGCCTTGCCGGAATCATGCATCGCCGAAATAGGAACTCTGTGACGCCGCGCTACCTTCTTTCATGTTGCGCACTGTTGTTTTTCTCGGTTGGCGCAAACGCGCAGCAGCCAAACATTCTTCGCGGCACCGTGCTCGACCCCAACTCCGCCTCCATTTCCAACGCGGAAATCGAATTGCATTCCCCGTCCGCCACAAAAACAACTTCCTCCGACGATCACGGCGCTTTCACTTTCTCAGATGTTTCCGCGCCGGCAACTTTGTCGGTCCGTCATGCCGGCTTCGCGCCAGTCTCGATTGACGTCACTGCATCTTCCTTCGCGAACCTAATCGAAATCCGCATGACCCCAGCGCCAATCGTTCAGCGCATCGAAGTTTCAGCCGCCGCCGAAGACACTGTTCCTCCCGTTCCCGCCAGCCAATACGTAATTTCGCAGCAAGCCATAAAGGAATCTGGCGCCCTCGAAATTGACGACATTCTTCGCGAAGCTCCCGGCTTCACTCTGTTCCGCCGCTCTGGAAGTTTATTTGCAAATCCCACCACACAGGGCGTTTCGCTTCGCGGAGTCGGCGCAAGTGGCGCGAGCCGCGCCAATGTTTTGCTCGACGGAATTCCGCTGAACGATCCCTTCGGCGGATGGGTCTACTGGAATCAAATTCCGCGCGAGAGCATCGACAAAGTGGAAATTACGAATGGCGGCGCATCCGACATGTACGGCGGCGGCGCGCTCGGCGGCGTAATTAATATTGAAACGCGTCCGGTG
This sequence comes from Candidatus Acidiferrales bacterium, assembly GCA_036008485.1. Classification (GTDB taxonomy): domain Bacteria; phylum Acidobacteriota; class Terriglobia; order Acidiferrales; family UBA7541; genus DASTCZ01. The sequence goes on from DASYNR010000305.1 coordinate 19,850, forward strand.
CAAAATTCTTTTGCGGCGGCGGAAATGTCTTACGGAAATGAAAATACTCCGTATCTTTCGCTCGACGCCGGAACCGTAATCAACAGTTGGGGCGTCTCCGCATCCCTTCAATCCCTCCGCACCACCGGCTACATTCTTGTTCCTGCCAATCAGCGCGGCACGATTGACACCGATGCAGGCACCGCCGATTTCGATGGCTCGCTCCAGCTCTCACACAAATTTGGAGAGGAAAATAATTTCTTCGTGCGCTTTAATTCGCTTGAGGAAAACCGCGCCAATGGCACGCCAGTCCAGACGAACAACACTCGCCTGCCATCGCTCGCCGCCGGACTCGACTGGACGCCGTCGAATCTCGGCTCTTTCTCAATCCGCGCTTTCGCGTCTGACGAAGTTTTCACCCAGAATTTTTCTTCCATTGCCGCAAATCGTGATTCCGAGACTCTCACTGACGCGCAGCGCAGCCCGTCGCAGCAACTCGGCTTCGCCGCGCAGTGGCATCGCACTTTCAAAAGTAAGCACACCATCACCGCCGGTGTCGAGACTCGTGACGTCGAAGGTCACAGCTTTGAAATCACTTTCAATGCCGCCGGCCCAACCGCAAATGTCGACGCTGGTGGCCGCCAAATCACCGTCGGATATTTCGCGCAGGACACTTACCTTTTCGCTCCGAATTGGCTGCTCACTTTCGGCGGACGCGTCGACACCTGGCTCAACAATGATGGCTTCATGAATCGCCTTCCTCTGCCAACTGGCTTAATCACTTCGCAAATTTTTCCGAATCGCGCAGAAAGCGCCTTCAGTCCGCGCGTTTCGCTCATGCACTCGTTCCAGCACGGAATTACCGCAAGCGCTTCCGTCTACCGCGCATTTCGTGCGCCAACTTTGAACGAGCTCTACCGAAATTTCCGTGTCGGCAGCGTCGTCACCGACGCGAATCCCGAACTCACCGCGGAAATTCTCACCGGCGGCGAAGCGGGCGTCAGTCTCCAGCGGTGGAATAATCGCCTGACCATTCGCGGAAATTTCTTCTGGAGTGAAATTGCTGATCCCGTCGCGAACGTCACGCTTTCCACCACGCCATCATTGATCACTCGCGAACGCGAAAATCTCGGCGCCATCCGCGCCATCGGCGCTGAATTTTCCGCCGAGTTGCGCCTTCCGAAACATATGCAACTCACCGGCGGATACATCCTCACCGATAGCACCGTGATTAGTTTTGCGGCGAATACTTCGCTGGTTGGATTACAGGTTCCCCAGGTTCCGAAGAATCAGTTCAATGTTCAACTGAATTACTCCGGAAATATTTGGACGGCAGGTGTGCAAACGCGCTACACCGGAAATCAATTTGATGACGACCAAAATCTTCTGCCGCTCGGCCGCGCATTCGTTGTAGATGCGGAAGTTTCTCGACGCCTCGGCGCACACGCCAGTATTTTTTGCGCGGCTGGGAATATTCTCGACGACCGCTACACCATTGCGCGAACGCCCATCACCAACGTCGGTCCGCCAACTTTAGTCCGCGGCGGCATTCGTCTCACCTGGCCCGCAAAATAATTCCTCAGCGCGCATCCTTATATAAAAAGATACTGCCGCCTATTTCGACTTCCCGGCCGGCTGCCTATCTCCGCTGTAACTCACGCGCCAAATACTGTTCGATCCATCATCCGAAAATATCAGCGAACCATCCGCCGCAACGGTCACTCCCACAGGACGCCCCCAAACATTTTCATCCGCTGCAACGAATCCCGTCACGAAATCTTCGTACTCGCCCGTAGCTTTTCCGTTCTTCATCGGCACGCGGATAATTTTGTAGCCCGTGCGCTTGTCTCTATTCCACGAACCGTGTTCCGCCGCGAATGCATCGCCGCGATATTCCGCCGGAAATTGATTCCCGGTATAGAAAATCATTTCCAATGACGCCGAATGTGGTTGCACCAGCACGTCCGGCACAATAACTTTGTCTTTCAATTCCGGATGCTTCCCCGCCAGCCGCGGATCTTCGTTCGATCCGATGTAAAACCACGGCCACCCATAAAAACCGCCCTCCTGCACGTGTGTAATATAGTCGGGCGGCAAATTATCGCCAATCTCGTCACGCTCGTTTACGGAAGCCCACAAAACCCCGGTCGTCGGATTAAAGGTTATCCCCACAGGATTGCGAATTCCTGACGCATAAATCTTTTCGCCGGTTCCATCCGGATTAAATTCCAAAATATCCGCGCGCCGTACTTCCTGCGCGTCATCGGTCACATTCGAGTGCGATCCCACCGACACGAACATTTTCTTTCCGTCCGCGGAAAAAATCACGTCGCGTGTCCAATGCCCTCCGCCCGTCAGCCGGCCGCCGGAAGGAATATTGCTCACAATCATTTCCGAAGGCCCGCTCGCTTTCAAATCGCCATTGCTATAAGGAAACCGCACCACCGATCCTGTGTTCCCAATATAAATATATTTCGGATTCGGCCCCGGCGGATAAAACGCAATTCCAAATGGCTGCACAAGACCCGTCGCAAAAACTTGCGGCGCAATCGTCCCGCTTCCCTGCCCAACTCCGTGCATCACCAGAATTTGATTCGCCTCGCTGTCCGCAATAAAAATATCGCCGTTCGGCGCCGTGCGCAGTAATCGCGGATTCCGAATGCCCGTCGCCAAACGTTCGATCTTGAATCCCGGCAGCACTTGCGGCCATGCGCCTTCCGGCTGCGCCACAACTCTCGGCTGATTTCGCGCTGAAGCGGACGCGTACGGCTTCGGCAAATCCGCGGCGGTAATCAAACGCATTACGCCCGGATGGTCCGAGCGCCAATCGCCGAACGCGGCATCGCCCTTTAACACCGGCTCGGCGCCCGGATTCGCGCCGCCATTCTTCATATTCGGCGCCGCAACCACGCCAAAGGAAATCACGCCAATCGCAAACAGCACTCCAAATCTCGAAAATGACGAGCCAAAAACCTTCATGAGTTCTTTCCTCCTAGCGGTATCAAGGCCACACAATGTTACTTCGCCGCAGAAGTAATCGCAAAATCCATTTGCGGCGTCTAACTCTTTGAACCCGCCGCATCGCCGGGAACTTTTCCGCCGTCTACGGCATTACATTAACGGGTGGTTTCGGGCCAGCTGGCAAATTCGCGATATTTTCAGCTCCACCAAGGAGAACTCACATGAAAATCCGCACACGAAAAACTCTTCCAGCAATCGTGCTACTCGCCACGCTCGCTTGCGTTGGACTAGCGATCACGCACTATTCCGGCTCCGTCCAAGCCGCGCAAAATAACACCTCACAATCCACTCCGCACGAAACCACCATGAACGACCAAACCGATCTTGCCGTCACCGTTTACAATTCCAATATCGCGCTCGTTCGCGACACGCGCGACGTCGCGCTTCCCTCCGGCGAATTCCAACTCCGTTTTATGGACATCGCTTCCACCATCATGCCCGCCACCGTCCACTTCCGTTCGCTCGCCGAGCCGGAAAAACTAAGCGTCCTCGAACAAAATTACGAATACGATCTGTTGGACGCCAATAAAGTTCTCGATAAATACGTCGGCCGCGAAGTCACTCTGATGCGCGCCGTTCAGAAGAATGGTTCCACCGAGTGGGAAGAAACCAAGGCTACATTGCTCGCAAATAATAATGGCGCGCCCGTCTGGAAAATCGGCAACGATATCGTCACCGGAATGTCCCCCGGCAGTTACCGCTTTTCTTCGCTGCCCGATAATCTTTACAGCCGCCCAACTTTAGTCTGGATGCTAAATAACACCGGTTTACGCCGCCAGAAAATCGAAGCATCCTACCTCGCCAATAATGTTTCCTGGAGCGCCGATTACGTAATGACCGTAACGCGCGACGAAACCAACGCCGATCTCGACGGTTGGGTGACGATGGCAAACAACAGCGGCGCGGCGTTTAAAAACGCTAAGCTACAACTTGTGGCGGGAGAATTGAATCGTGTTTATGCACAGGCAGGTGCTGGTGCCGCAATGTCCAAAGCGATGGACATGGTGCGTGCTGCTCCTCCGATGCAGCAAGAAAGTTTCTCCGAGTATCATCTATATACGCTGAATCGCCGCACCAGCATTTTCGACAAAGAAACCAAGCAACTAAGCCTTCTGAACGCGTCTCGCTTCCCCGTCGAAAAACATCTCATCGTGAACGGCAGTTCCTATTACTACCGCAGCGCAATGTCTCCCGGCTCTCCGATGAAAGACGCCGTCCTTGTCTACTACAAATTTAAGAACGAAGAAAAAACCGGACTCGGCATGCCGTTGCCCGCCGGAACCGTTCGCGTCTATCAAGCCGACTCGCACGGCGGCATCCTTTTCATCGGCGAAGACCGCATCGATCACACACCAAAGGACGAAAGCGTCAGCATCCACATCGGCAACGCGTTTGACGTCATCGCCGAACACAAACAAACCGACTACAAGAAAATTGATAATCACACGTTCGAAATGGAATATGAAGTCACGCTGCGGAACCACAAAGAAACGCCGGTAACAATCGAAGTCAACGAGCCGCTCGGCGGCGATTGGGATATGCTCAGCTCCACATTTCCCGCCAAGAAAACCGCCGCCTTCGCCGCCCAATTCAATGTTCCCGTACCAAAAGACGGCACATCGGTCCTGAAATATCGCGTCCGCGTGCGCTACTGAATCAACCTGTGGCTCAGGGCGCCCCGGTGGTTTCTGCCGGGGGCCCTCAGGCCTTTTCTGCCCTTCAACTTTTCACAACGTGCGCTTCCAGCCGATCCAACGTCAGCTTCCAACCCATCTCCATACCTGCAAGATGCTGTTCCGCCGCCGCCGACGACTTCACAACTTCCACGCGCAACATCACGGTCGTCTTGCCATCGCGCTCGGAAAAAATCACTGTGTTCAAATTCTCAAACATCACTTTCCCATCTTTATCCAGCGGCGTGGCAGTGAACACCAGCCTCTCCGGTGGAACAATCTCGTTATAAATTCCGCTCATCGGATAAATCGTCCCGTCCGGTGCCCGCATATGAATCAGAATCGCGCCACCGGGCCGCACATCCAATTCGCAAACAGGAGTCGTAAATCCAGTCGGCCCCCACCACTGCGCCACTT
>DASYNR010000306.1:0-11062 GCA_036008485.1 Candidatus Acidiferrales bacterium
GAGCATATTGGGTGCACGGAATGGCGAGCCGACGAAAACGGGAAGATTTAGAGAACCGGGGTACAAGACTCCGCCACACACACGGAGTCAAGTACGAGGCACACAGACAGGAATGTCTATGCTGCTCGGATTGTCGTGCAATAATGTTTGCGAGATAGGAGAGACTAGATGTCTTCTGAATATTCTGACGAGCACGCGCGGGCGGGGATTGACGCGAAACTTCCGAAGCTGGATGTTTGGCCGAATCAGTTTCCCGGTTACAAGATTTCGACTACGTTTCCGGAATACACTTCGGTTTGTCCGAAGACGGGGATGCCGGATTATGGCTCGATTCTGATTGAATATGAGCCGCGCAAATCCTGCTTGGAATTGAAGTCGTTGAAACTTTATTTGTTGGGGTATAGAAATTTGGGAATATTTTATGAGAATGCTGTGAACCGGATGTTGAAGGATATTGTGGCTGCGACGAAGCCGGTGTGGTGCGTGGTGCGAGGGGAATTCACCCCGCGCGGCGGGCTGACGACTACGGTAGAGGCGCGTTGGCCGCATAAGCGGTGACGTTCTCTCGACGGTGATACTTTCTCAACGGTCATCGCATCTCAATAGTGAACGGGCGGGTCACAGACCCGCTCCTACGAAGTTGCGAATGTCACAGAATGCTGGCGAATCGCATTTTGCTTTTTTCAAACAGTGATGGTCTTTCAACATCTGTCACAGTGGACGTAGACAACCCGATTGACCTCAGTGATAATCAAATCGCACATGCCTGGACGATGCCCACACTACTGTTCAAGTCACTGGTCGCAATACCCGGGCACATGGAGGAACGATGAGCATTTCGCCAAGCACGAGTCTGCCTGATAACCCGCAACCCCCAGCGCTGCCGCGCTGGATTTATTTTGTATTTGTGGTTCTGCTCGGAGGTATCGGCTATCTGGCCTGGGCCGGATACACCGCGCGCACACAATTTAATTCCGATATCGCCAAGTCTCAGGAGACCGCGAATCAACTTTCCGCACGCCTGGATCAGGCGAATGGACGCATCGCGGAATTGCGCGGACAGTTGGAAGTTACGTCACGCCACGTGAATTTGACAGACGCGGAAGTTGCGCGCGCACACAGTCTGGCGCAGCAAATTCAAATCGATCAGAAAGCCAGTGACAACAAGCTGACTTCGCAGATCGGTCAGGTGAAGTCGGAGAGCGACGCCAAGATCTCGGCTGTTTCCGGCGATGTCGCCGGCACGAAGACCGACCTTGATGCTACCAAGAAAGATTTGGAAGCTACCAAAGGCCAGCTGAGCACTGCCATCGGCGACGTTACGAATCAAGGCGGGCTGATCGCCAAGAATCACGAAGAGGTGGAAGAACTGAAGCGGCTGGGCGAGCGAAATATTTTCGAGTTCTCGCTTGGAAAAACAAAGGCTCCGCAAAAGGTGGGGCCAATTCAACTTCAGCTCACCAAAGTGGATTCAAAACACTATCGCTATACGGTGATTATGGTGGTTGACGACAAGCAAATCGAGAAGAAGGATAAAACTCTCGATGAGCTGATGCAATTCCGAGTGAATGGCGCGCGGGCACCTTACGAGTTGGTCGTCAATGACGTGAGCAAAGATAAGATCAGCGGATATCTTTCCACACCAAAGGATACTGCTTCGGCGGCGACGCCGGCTAAGTAGGATTGAATAAGTTTTTTCGCGCAGCAAGATTTGAAAGGCTCCGTCCGACGCGCGTGAAGTGAGGCGCGCAGAACGGAGCCTTTCTTTTTGCTTATTAGGTAATTGCGACGGTTTACAAAAACTTGAAAGCAACAAAATGAATTACAATTTGTTTCAGACTTACCGGAGATCACGAATGATTACGCGCTCTCGCCTTGCCGCCATTCTTCTGCTGCTGACTTTCGCTGCTCTTCCAGCGGCTGCACAGGAATTTGGCCCGGGAATTTTGCCGGCGGACACTTCGTTCCTTATTTATTCCCGAGGAACAGCACACGCGGAAACGGCGTATGCCGGCAATCCGATGATTCAATCGTGGAACTCAGCGGAGTTCGCGGAACTTCGGCAGCAAGGGATTGCGTATCTCGTCCGTCATTCGGATTGGAAAGTGAATGGCCAGCCCGTGAAATTCACTCCGGCGCAAAGCGAACAAATATTTTCCCTCCTGAAGGGGCCGATGATGCTGGGGTTCGCGGGAGCGATCGACGTCAGCGCGCTGGCGCAACCGAGCGCGCCTTCCGCCAAACAATTGCTGGACGCCGGCGGGATGTTCGTGATTCTTGATGTGACCGGAAAGACTGCTCAATTCGATTTGCTTTTTAGACTGATCGCCGCAAATGTTTCCAAGGAAATTGCGCACACACACGTTGATTTTTCGGGAGTGGGCGTAGAAAAATTTTCAGGGCCGAATAACACATCGTTCGCCACGCGCGTGGGGAATTATTTTGTATGGTCGAACCGGGAGAAAGTGATTCAGGATTTGGCTACGCGGCTCGGCTCGCGGTCCGCGCCCGCGGACTCGCTGGCGCAAAATTCCGGTTACCAGAGCTGCCGCGGAAATCCAGATCCGGATTCCATCTATGAAATATACTTCCGGTTTCCGGATTTAACGAAGACTTCGATCCCGCCCAACGCGCAATTTGATACTTCGGCCGCGCTGCGTTCGCTGAAATTGGATTCCCTGCGCGCCGTGTGCGGCAGCTATTCGTTCACTCAACAAGGCGCGCATTCGCGCGGCATTCTTCTGGGCGACACAGGAGCCGGCGGAATTTTCGATTTCTTCGGCGCCAACCGTTCGCATTTCGACACGCTGGCCCTTGCGCCGGCATCGGCGTATTCGTACACATCGTATTCGTTTGATCTGCCCGCGATTTACAAAACGGTTCGCACCGCTGCGATGGCTGCACTTCCCGCGCAACAGGCGGCAATGGTTGCTATGGTGGAAGGAATGTCCGCGATGCAAACAGGCATGCCGTTACCCGATGTGCTCGCACTGGCGGGCGGAGAAATTGCGTCAATTCAACTTGATCCACATTCCACGCCGCCTTCGCAGATGTACGCCATTTCAATTACGAATTCCGAAAAAGTGGCGCTGCTGTTTCACAAGCTCGGCGGCGATTCGATTGTGGAAGATTCGTTCGAGAATGGAATCACCATTTTCAAATCTAAATCGGCAGCGATTGTGGCCGACGCAAAAACTCCTTTGCCGCCGACAACTTATTATGTCGTCGCGCCGCATTTTCTTCTTTACGGGACGGACAAGCAGGCGCTGAGCAAGGCCGCGCAACTGGATTCCGCCGCAGGTTCGTCACTTGCGGACAAGCCTGAAATTAGCAAGCTGCGCGCGAACCTGCCGCATGATCTTCTCGGAATGATCATCACAGATTATTCGCACTACGACTGGGCAACGGAAATTACAAAAACGTTTAATCAAGCTGAAAATGCGGACAAGGGAAAACTTTCGCCGGAGGACATTCAGTTTTTCGCCGCCTTGAAAAAATTCAGCGCCAGCAGTCCTGGCAAAACAATGTTGCATGCGAGCGTCGATGGCTGGTGGAAAGCTTCGGACGGGATTCATTACGAGGGATTCGATCAGTAGTCCATTACTGACGAGCGTTTATCGCGGCTATTCAAATTCCTTCAGCGTATGAGCCATGCGATACAGGCGATCGTTCGAGCGCGCCATCACTGTTCCCGATTCAAAATTGCCTTCTGCATCGCGCGAGCCGGCGCGGACGCCTGTTAAAATTTCAATTCCCTGCTCAATGGACGTGACCGGCAAAATATGAAATTTTCCGGCGGCCACGGCGTCAATCACGTCTTCGCGCAACATTAAATCCTCCACGTTCGCGGCGGGGATAATTACGCCCTGCGTCCCCGTTAAACCCTTCAACATGCAAACGTCATAAAAACCTTCAATTTTCTGATTCACTCCGCCGATGGGCTGAATATCTCCCTGCTGATTCACCGAGCCGGTGACGGCAATATCCTGACGTAGCGGCAAATCAGAAAGCGCGGAAAGCAAAGCGTAAATTTCCGTGGAGCTGGCGCTATCACCATCCACGCCGGAATAGGATTGCTCGAAACAAACGCTGGCGGAAAGTGAAAGCGGCTTATCCTGCGCGAAAACGCGGCGCAAATATCCGGCGATAATTTGCATCCCCTTGTCGTGCAAGCGGCCGCTCATATTTGCTTCCCGCTCCACGTTGATCAATCCAGTCTTGCCGAGCGCGGCCGTGGCCGTGATTCGCACTGGCTTGCCGAACATATACCCGCCGATTTCGAGGATGCTCAATCCGTTCACCTGGCCGACGCGCGAACCGGCGGTGTCGACGAGGAGGGTGCCTTCTTCAATAATTTCGCGCAATTTTGTTTCGTACAAATTGTGGCGCTCGATTTTCGCTTCGGTAGCTCTGCGAACGTGCTCGCCGGTGACTGGAGTTTCGCCCATCTGTCGCGCGGCGTAACAGGACTCGCGCGCTAGGTCGGCGAGGTCCACAAATCGCGCGGTAACTTTATTGCGGCGGCCAGCTTTGCGAACGCCGTCTTCAATCAGCGCGGCAACCGCGGTTCGATCGAATGGGCAGAGGCCTTCGTCGTCGCAAAGTTTTCGGAGACGCCCGCCGAATTCGAGAATCACTTCATCGGCCATGGGCATTTCGTCGTCAAATTCCACGCGCACTTTGAAAATTTTGCGGAACTCTTCTTCGTAGGTGTAAAACAATTCGTAGAGATCACGGTCGCCAATCAAAATAACTTTCACTTTCAAATCGATTGGCTCGGGCTTCAATCCGGAATTTCCGAGGGGAAACATCATTTCCATCGGCTGAATTTCCAGCTTGCCGTGATTCATGGTGCGCTTCAAAGTTTTCCAAACGCCCGTTTCGGCGAGCGAGTCGAACGCGTAGAGAATTAAATATCCGCCGTCGGCACGCAGCATTGATCCGCCGCGCAGATCCATAAAGTCGGAAGTCCACGATCCGCGCCAGTCATAGTTCCGCTGAATGGTGCCGAACAGATTCGCGTAGGTCGGCGTGGTCTCAAATATCACCGGAGGAGTTTCATCATCCGTGTGCGCCAAAATTACATTCACGCCATACACGCGGAATGGATCACGGTCGGTGGGGGCCGGGCCACGCGGCATTTGTTCGCCGCTGGGCGATTCGTGGTCTTCTTCGCCTTCGCGTTCGCGGAAGGGATCGAGATTATCCAAAATGTTGAGACGAACTTCTTCTAAATATTCCGTCGCAAGCGGCGAAGGATATTTTTCTTTTAGTTCTTCGATTACGCCATCGAGAAGAACTGATGCGGCTTCTTGCTCGAGATAACTTAGTTCGCTGGCGAGTTCGCGCGAGAGCGTGAGCGTTTTGCGATAGACGACTGTGAATTCCTGGCGGAATTGTTCGTACTTGCGCTCCAATTCTTCAGCGGAGGCGGATTCAATTTTTCCTTCGTGCACTAGCTTGGGAATATCTTCGATGGGAACCATTTGCCCTTCGAGCACGGGGAAAATTTCCGGCAACGCCACTGCGCCTACCTGCATGTGGCCCAACGCAAATTGTTCGCGCGCGATGCGGCGCGTGAAATCGTCCATCAATTCCTTTTCGCGCGCAGTATAGCGATCCACGATGCGCGCTTTTTGACGCTGAAATGGTTCTCCCTCGAACACCTGCGGAATTCTGCGGCGCAGAAATTCAATTCCGGATTGCATGTCTTTCTTGAATCCATTCGCGCGGCCACGCGCAAGCGTCAGCAACCGCGGACGATCCACATTCTTGAAATTATTTACGTAGCAACGGTCGGGAGATTCGCACGCTTCCGGACGCAACTCTTCCAGAATTCGCGTAATGGTGCTGCCGCGGCTGGTTCCGGCGAGTCCGCACACAAAAACGTTGTAACCGGGCGCAGGGATTTCGATGCCCATTTTCAATGCACGCAGGGCGCGGTCTTGTCCGATCACACCTTCGAGCGGCTCAGCCTGCGCGGTGGTTTCATAAGGCACACGTGCGGGATCGCAGCGCCAGCGCAATTTCTCCGGCGGAAGTTCGGCGTGTGAAGAAGCGGACTTGTTTTCCATGATGAGGCGATACGAGCGGGTTACTCTAGCACATCCGGAAGGTGGAATTTAAGCTTCGACTTGAACCTGGACCGCGGCTTGAATCGGGACTTGAACAGGAACGAAAACGGACTGCGGCACGATTTCTGGTTTGCGCTTGTCCTTCGGGCGCAACATGCGGAGGCCGGGCACTTCGATCCAACGATAAACAGCAACGGAAACCAGAACGGCAACTGTAACGGCTGCCACGGTTTTCAGTATTGTAGGATTTTCAAATCCTGTTTTTGAAAATTGGAAAACTGCTCCGATGGCGAGCGTGTGGAGAAGGTACAAACTGTAACTGGCGTCGCCGAGAAGCACGAGAGTTTTATTTTCAAGAAATTTTGAGTAGCGCGGACGCAATGCGACTCCGTAAACGATCGCGGCGAATGCCGGGGCGAGGAGCGCGGTGTGCAATACCGGATATGGAATCCAATTTCCGCAGCGCACGACGAGAATAAATGCGGCAACGCCGGTTGCGATCAGAGAGACGGCCAGCTTGTCATTCTTTTTCGAGCGCAAAAATAAAAATCCGCAAGCCATGCCCATCATAAATTCCGGCAGGCGGGCCATGGGATTAAATTGCAAAGCATTCAGCCAGAATGCGTTGATCACTTCGGAATTTGTGGTGCTCAGGCCGTCGGGCTTCAGCCACAGATAAATGATGGAGATTGCCAGACCGACCGTCCAGGATGCGGCTACATAAAACAACAAACGGCCGCGAGACCTTCGCGCGAAAACCAGCAGCAGTAATGGAAATAACAAATAGAAAAATGATTCGACGGAAAGGCTCCAGCAGACCGAGTTCCACGCGAGCGCGTTGCCGGGGACCCAAGCTTGCGTGAGCGTCATCACAAGTAAGGATGCAGACTTCAAGTGTCCCGTGGCCCAGGCAAAGAGTGGGAATTTTAATTTTGTGGCGGCGTAAAAGAACCACGGCGCCATCAGCAGAAGTGAAAAAACATACGCTGGGTAAATGCGCGCGAAACGCGTGCGCCAGAATTTCATCACGTTCACGGATTTTCCCTGGCAGGTATAGACGAGAATGAATCCGGATAAAACGAAAAAGAAACTGACGCCGACGTAACCGATGGACGATAGTTCGCGGAACCATACGGGGCCCAGCGTGATCTGCATGGATTGAAGATGGAAAAGCACCACGAGAAACGCGGCGAAAAATCGGAGTGAAGTTAATCCGGGCAGACGTGGCCGGAGAATTGGTTGGGTTATCGCGCTCGTTTGACGCCTAACCTTTTACTGAATGGCTTTCACCGGAATCCGGTGTTTGTTTTTTCTACTTTCGCCGCAAGGAGGAGGTTTCGTTCGGCCCGTGAAATTGGACCATGACCTGTGCTTACGAGAAATCTCGTTGGCTTAATTTCATACTAGCGCAAATCCGGAAGTGCGCAAGAACATATGTGAGTTTGCGCGTTTATGTAGTCAATCGAACATACGGACAGTGAGCACTGGCCGCATGGACAGTTCCCCCGGCATTTGATAAATTCCCGCCATCATGAAAACCAAACTTGCTTCTTCGCTTCGCAAAACATTTCCGATTTTCATTTTGCTAATTGCCCTTGGGACATCGGCACAAACCAAGCGTCCGCTGACGCATATGGATTACGACGGCTGGAAGAACATCCAGAATCAGGCGCTATCCAACGACGGAAAATTTCTGGCGTATGGACTTTTTCCGCAGGAAGGCGATGGTGAAGTTGTGGTGCGGAATTTGCAAACAGGAGCGGAGTGGCGGCAGCCGGCAGGAGCGCGCCCATTGGCAACGCCGAATCTTGAGAGCGATGAACCACCGCCTCCGATCAACATCACGATTTCGTTTACGGCGGATAGTCACTTTGTGATTTTTTCTGTATTTCCCGCGAAAGCGGATACGGATAAAGCGAAACGTGAAAAAAGACGTCCGGATGATATGCCGAAGAACGGCATGGTGATTATGGATTTGGCGACGGGCACGCCGACGCGAATTGATCGCGTGAGAAATTTCCAGATACCGGAAAAAGTTGGTGGACTCGTGGCTTATTTGCGCGAACCCGAACCGGCGAGAGCCGGCGCAGGACGTGGCGGCGCGGCAACGGCTGAGGGAGCTGCTGCAACTGCGGCAGTTGCCGGCGGACCTGGCGCACAAGGTGGCGCGACTGGCGCGGGACCGGGACGCGGAGCTCGTCGAGAATTTGGGAGCGATTTGGTTTTGCGAAGTTTGACGACGCAAGCTGAACGGACTTTTCCTGACGCGCTTGCCTATACGTTGTCCAAGGATGGGACGGCGCTGGTTTACGCCGTTGCTTCGCATAAAGAAGAAACGAATGGGCTTTTCCTGGTTGCTGTGGGAACGGATGCGACACCGCGCGCGTTGCTGACCGGGCCGGGGAAATACTTGCGTCCTACCTGGGATTTTGATCAAACGAAATTGGCTTTCTTCAGCGATCGCGATGACGCGAAATCGAAGCAGCCGAAAGAAAAACTTTATTTGTGGGATCGCAAAGCGGACACGGCGGTTGAGGTTGCGTCGTCTGCATCGCATGGAATGCATGATGGATTTGTGATTAGCGATAAAGGTGCGATCGCTTTCAGCCATGACGGCAAACACATTTTCTTTGGCGTTGCGCCCCCGGACCCGCCAGAAGTTGATCCGGCAAACGAAGTGTTGGCGGACGACAAAGTGAACGGCGACCTTTGGAGATGGAACGACGAACACATCCAGCCGATGCAGAAAGTCCGTGCAGCGCAGGATCGCAATCGGACGTACCGCGCGGTTTATCACATTTCGGAAAAACAGATGGTGCAGCTCGGCGATTTTTCGATGGCGGAAGTTACTCCAACGGAAGATGGAATGTGGGCGCTGGGTGCGGACAACCGCCAGTACGCGCCGATGGACGAATACGACGCGAATTATAACGACTATTATCTGGTGAACACGATGACGGGCGAACGGCATCCGCTTTTCACCAAGCATCCCGGGAATCTTCAGTGGTCACCGGATGGAAAACATCTTCTTTATTTTGCGGATAAAAATTGGAACGTCATTTCCGTACCTGACGGGAAAATTACAAACCTCACCGGAAAACTAAATGTGAAATTCTGGCGCGAGGATACCGACACACCGGGCGTGCCGCCGCCGTACGGTCCGGCCGGATGGACGCTCGACGGAAAATACGCGCTGGTATATGACGAATTCGATGTGTGGCAACTTTCTCCCGATAGCGGAGAGGCTGTGAATTTGACGGCAGGAGCGGGACGAACTGCGCATCTTGAATTTCGCTATGCGCGGCTTGGCTTGGACAGGCGGGATCCAGAAGCACGGTGGATTGATTCTTCGCAGTCACTTTTGTTGCGCGCCACGAACACGGATACGTTCGACACCGGATTTTATCGCGCGCATGTGGGAACGGCAGTCGCTCCACAGAAATTAATTTTCGCGGCGAAAGCTTTTACTGCTCCACTAAAGGCGAAGGATGCGGACGTGCTGGTGCTTACCGCCGGGACATTCGAGGAATTTCCGGATCTGGTGACTACGGATTCCAATTTCTCGAAACTGCAGAAGGTTTCCAATGCGAATCCGCAACAGGCTTCGGTGAATTGGGCCACAGCGGAAATGATTCATTACTTGAACGATGACGGCGTGCCGCTGAAAGGGATTCTCTTCAAGCCTGAGAATTTCGATCCGAACAAGAAATATCCGATGATTGTGTACATCTACGAAAAACTCTCGCAGAACATTCACGCTTACAATCCGCCGCAGCCGCGGCATACGATCCAGCCGAGCTTTTATGCGAGCAACGGATATTTGATTTTGGAACCGGACATTGTTTACACGACGGGAAATCCGGGACAGAGCGCGTTGAAATGCGTTTTGCCGGCGATTGATTCGATTATCGCGCGCGGATTTGTGGATGAGAAAAATGTGGGCATCGAAGGCCACAGTTGGGGCGGCTATCAGATCGCGTACATGATCACGCAGACGCACCGATTTAAGGCGGTGGAAGCTGGCGCGCCGGTTGTGGACATGTTCAGCGCATACGACGGAATTCGCTGGGGTTCCGGAATGCCGAGGCAGGGACAATACGAGCACGGACAAAGCCGCATCGGCGGATCGCCGTGGCAAACCCCGCTGAAGTTTATGGAAAATTCGACCATATTTATGGTGGATCGCATCACTACACCGGTGCTGATTCTCGCGAACGATGCGGATACCGCGGTACCGTGGTATCAAGGAATTGAATTTTATTTGGCACTGCGGCGGTTGAACAAGGAAGCGTACATGTTCAGCTACAACGGAGAGCCGCATGGGTTGGTGCGGCGTCCTGACCAGAAGGATTTCAGTCTTCGGATGCAGCAATATTTTGATTATTGGTTGAAGGGCGCGCCGAAGCCGGAGTGGATGGAAAAAGGGATTCCTTATTTGGACAAGGATTCGGAGAAGGATCGGTTTAAGCAGAAGACGGGGATTTACTAAAACGCACGGAAAAGATGATGAAGATTTGTGACTTACGTTTGGAGGCGGGAGGGTCGCAAACCCGCCCCTGAAAGCGTCCGCACGGAGTCCTGGTACCCAGCGAGTTCTAGTACGCACTTACGTTCGTAACGCTGTAAGTTTTTCGTACAGACATTACCCCACAAAGCTAAAAACACTTTTGATTTGAGTAACTTACGGCCGCGCCGTTTGGCACGGAGGCTGCCATATTTAGGCGGGGAGGTCTTTATGTTCTTTGCTAAGCGTTATGCTTTGTTTCTGGGAGGTTTGGCGCTTCTACTCGCCGGCACAATCGCGTTGGCGGCCCACAGAGAAATGAACCGGCCGGCTGCAGTTACTACAGTTGCTATTCCTGAGGATACGGCGCTTCGCGTCAGTTTAGACCAGACCATTTCAAGTGATGAGAGCAGACCCGGAGAACATTTTGATGCGACGGTGGTTAATCCAGTCGTCGTGGACGGAAAAACAGTAATTCCGGAAG
>DASYNR010000307.1:0-11464 GCA_036008485.1 Candidatus Acidiferrales bacterium
TCGTCCGCACCTTTTCGCCAAACTCCCGATAAAAAACGCATCACTTGTTTGACCGCATATGATTTTCCGTCCGCGAAATTGGTGGACGAAGCCGGAGTGGACATTATCCTTGTCGGCGATTCACTCGGCATGGTTGTTCTCGGATACGAGAACACGGTGCCCGTTACGATGGAAGATATGCTGCATCACACGCGCGCCGTGCGCCGCGGAGTGAAGCATGCGCTGCTCGTCGCCGATATGCCCTACGGCAGTTATCACACCGGCGCTGGGGTTGCGCTGACGAATGCGCTTCGTCTGGTAAAAGAAGGCGGCGCGGAAGCAGTGAAACTCGAAGGTGGCGAGCGTCGCCTCGAAGTAATTTCTCGAATGGTCGAAGCGGAAATTCCGGTGATGGGCCACGTCGGGCTCACGCCGCAGTCCGTAAATGCACTCGGCGGATTCCGCGTGCAGGGCCGCACCGCCGACACCGCCGAACAATTGTTGCGCGACGCGCGCGCCGTCGAAGCAGCCGGAGCATTTTCGATCGTGCTGGAATCTGTGCCGCGCGAACTGGCCGCCGCAATCACGCGCGAACTGCGCATTCCGACCATCGGCATCGGTGCCGGCCCCGATTGCGATGGACAAGTGCTCGTCTATCACGATTTGGTCGGGCTCACCGCGGGGCCAACTCCGCGATTCGCGCGGCACTATGCGGAACTGGGCGCGGAAGTGAAGCGCGCGGTTCGCGAATATTGCGAAGATGTGCAGGCTGGTACTTTTCCGTCGGATGCCGAATCGTTCCACTTGCCTGCAGTGGCCGAAAAGCAGACGAAGCACGGAAAGTAGTTGTTCGGAATACAATCGCAAAGGGGAATAAATGGATCTCGAAACAACACAGCAGCTATTCGGTTACAATGCGTGGGCCAATCAACGCACCATCGCCGGATGTGAATCGCTGACCGACGAACAATTTTTGCAGCAAGTTGGCGGCAGCTTTGGCTCAGTTCGCAACACGCTCGCGCACATCATGGATGTCGAGTGGCTGTATAACGAACGCTGGAATGGCCGCTCGCCTTCTGCGTTTCCGAAGGCCGAAAATTATGGCGACCTTTCGCAAATCAAAACTCGCTGGAAAACGATTGATGCGGACGTGAATTATTTTGCGCAGGCACTTTCAGCGGAGGACATCGCTCAAGTAATCGAATATCGCAACATGAAAGGCGTCGTACTCACCCATCCCCTGTGGGAAACAATGCAGCACATGGTCAATCACAGCACTTACCATCGCGGACAGGTCACAACTCTTCTTCGCCAGCTTAACGCGACTCCGCAATCATCAGATATGCTGCTTTTCTTTCAAGAGCGTTCCGCCAAAGCCGCTTCGTGAAATAATCGCGCGCAAAAAAATGGAAATCATTCGCACAATTGACTGGATGAAGCAGACATCCCGTGCCGCGCGTGATTCCGGGCGCAGCATCGGATTTGTACCCACGATGGGCGCACTGCACGAAGGTCATCTATCTCTTGTTCGCGCCGCAGTTGCCGCGCACAAACCGGTGGTCGTTTCCATTTTTGTGAATCCCGCGCAATTCGGACTGAAAGAGGATTTCGCGCGCTATCCGCGCCAGCTTGAAAAGGATGCGGCGCTACTTGAATCCGCCGGAGCAGATTATTTGTTTGCGCCGGAAGCTTCTGACATTTATCCGCCGGGATTTCGCACGCACGTAAATGTGGAAGGTCTAAGCGATCGACTCGAAGGCCGCGTACGCCCCGGACATTTTCGCGGCGTCACGACTGTCGTTCTAAAATTGTTGGGAATTGTGCAGCCTCAAGCTGCCTACTTCGGACGCAAGGATGCACAGCAGGCTCGAATCCTCACGCAAATGGCGCAAGATTTGAATCTCGACGCGGAAATTTCAGTGCAGCCAATCGTGCGCGAATCCGACGGGCTGGCCATGTCCTCGCGCAACGCTTATCTGAACGCCGAAGAGCGCCGCGCGGCCACTTCACTTTTCCGCGCGCTTACCGCGGCCGCGAACACAATCAGATCCGGCGAGCGCAACGCGAGCGCCATCGTGCAATCCGCGCAAGCTGTGCTGGCAGCCGAGCCGCTCGTGAAGCCCGATTATGTGGAATTGGTCAGCGACGAAAATTTGGAGCCAGTCACGCTGCTTGGCCGAAACTGCCTGCTACTAATCGCTGCGAGCGTGGGAAATCCAAAAGATGCGAAGCAGCCAACGCGGTTAATCGACAACATGCTCGTGACGCAGGATGCCACGGGAAAATTTCAGATCGCACTGTAGCGCGAAATCATTTCACGAATGATCGCTTTATCCGCGCACTTCCGTAATTCCTTTCACAACTTCTGCAGCATGTCCCTTAGCCCGCGCTTGCGGCCACACTTTCTCTACGCGGCCATCCGGTCCAACAAGCACGGTGCTGCGTACGATTCCCAGGAAAGATTTACCGAGGAAACTTTTCATTCTTCGCGCGCCGTAAGATTCAATTACTGTGAAGTCCGGATTGCTCAGCAAAGTGAAATTCAATTTAAATTTGGATTTGAATTTCTCCTGGCTTTCCACGGGATCAGCGCTACAACCGAACACGACCGTTTCCAACTTGTCGAATTCCGGTTTTGCGTCGCGAAATTCAGCTGCCTCCGTGCTGCATCCCGGCGTCAGCACCTTCGGAAAAAAATAAAGCACCACGCGCTTTCCGCGCAATCCTTCCAGGGTCACTTCGCGCCCGTCATCGGCCTTCAAACGAAAGTCCGGCGCAGGATCGCCCACTTTTAATTCCGCC
Source organism: Candidatus Acidiferrales bacterium (assembly GCA_036008485.1). Classification (GTDB taxonomy): domain Bacteria; phylum Acidobacteriota; class Terriglobia; order Acidiferrales; family UBA7541; genus DASTCZ01. The sequence goes on from DASYNR010000307.1 coordinate 2,782, forward strand.
ATAACGATTCCTTTCAGCCTGCCAGCAAACGTCGAAGCGTATCATTAATCACTTTAGGATCAGCCTGTCCGCGCGTTGCACGCATCGCCTGACCCACAAAAAACTTGAACATTCCCTCATTCCCCGCGCGGTACTTCGCCAGATTCTCGGGATTCTTTTCCATCAACTCGCAGCACACGCGCTCAATTTCTCCAGAATCCACCAGCGTAGCGTAGCCCTCGGCTGCAATGATTTCGGCCGGCGCTCGCCCAGTCTCAAACATCGTGGCAAAAACCCTCTTCCCGCTCGCCGCAGTAATTTTGCCGCCTTCCACTTCCTCTAGTAAGGACGCGAGCGCGGCAGGCGTCACAGGACTCTCGGCAATTTCCTTCGCCGCATCATTCAGTCTTCGCAGCAACTCGACTTCAATCCAATTTGCCGCATTCTTCGGTGTCGCGCCTGCGGCCACTGTAGCTTCAAAATAATCCGCCAGTGCCCGCGAATCCGTCAGAACTCCGGCGTCGTATGGAGTCAATCCATATTTAGAGGTAAATCGTGCACGCTTGGCAGACGGCAATTCCGGCATTCCCGCGCGCACTTGCTCAATCATTTGTTCCGTTACATGCACGGGAGCCAAATCCGGTTCCGGAAAATATCGATAGTCGTGCGCAAATTCTTTTGAGCGCATCGGTTCGGTCTTTCCGCTTGATACATTCCATAGGCGCGTTTCCTGCGAAATGCGTCCGCCCGATTCCAGCTCCATCACCTGGCGTTCAATTTCATGCTCAAGCGCCTTCTGCAAATATCGGAATGAATTCAGGTTTTTCACTTCCACTTTTGCGCCAAATTTGTCCGCTCCGCGCCGGCGGACGCTCACGTTCGCATCGCAACGCAGCGAACCTTCCTCCATGTTGCAATCGCTCACTTCGGTGTAAAGCAGCACCTGCTTGATCGCCGTCAAATACGCGTGAGCTTCGGCCGGTGAGCGCATATCCGGTTCCGAAACAATTTCCACTAGCGCAGTGCCGCAGCGATTCAAATCGATGTAGCTCTTCGTGGCGGAATCCGCGAATCCTTCGTGCATGGATTTTCCAGCGTCCTCCTCCATGTGCAGGCGCGTAATTCCAATCCGCTTCTGCACTCCGCCCACTTCAATCTCAAGCCAGCCCTTCATCGCCAGCGGCGAATCCGATTGTGAAATTTGATATCCCTTCGGCAAGTCCGGATAAAAATAATTCTTTCGCGCGAATATCGATTTCGCATTCACATTAATATTTAGCGCCAGCGCTGCGCGCATCGCCAAATCCAATGCGTGGCGATTCATCACTGGAAGCGCGCCGGGCAATCCCAAACACACGGGACACACATTCGTATTTGGCGGATCACCAAATCGTACCGAGCATCCGCAAAACGCTTTCGACGCGGTCAGAAGTTGCACATGCACTTCAAGCCCGATTACCGGCTCGTAAGCGCTCATCACATCAGTCACCGAATTGGCCGCAGTCACGCTCATGTCTCCTTCGATTATACCTTCGATTCGTTCCTGAATCGCTTCAGGTATACTGACCGCGCGATTCATCATGCCCGACTTACTCCATTCCGATCCGGAAACCCTGGCCAGCTACATTATTTTTTCGGTTGGCGCGCTTGTGTTCGGATTTTTCGCCGTGCGTCAGGAACTTCAGCGGCGCAAGTTGGCTGTCAATCCGTTTCTCGTTCTCGCCGCTGCAAGTTTGGCGGGCGCGGCCGGAGCCAAACTATTTGGCGCGCTCGGGTTCGGATACGACGGCGCTTTCCTTATTGGAATCGCGGTGCTGGCACTGCTCGCGAAACAGCAGCGTGTTCCAGTTCTCATTCTGCTGGACGCCGCGTGTTCCGCCGCCGCTCTGGGTTACGGAATTTTCCGCGTTGGCGATCTGTTCCGCAGGAATCGCGAATACGTTGCGGCAGCGCAAGCATTGCATCTGCAACTTCGGCCGGTTCATGAACTCGTAGCGGCTGTAATTATTTTTTGGATTCTCTGGCGGTTGGGCAGAGAATCTTTGCGCAAGCCAATGCCCAGTGGCCAGGTGTTTGCTACGTATCTCGTGTGTTTCGGCGGTGCGCGCGTCGCAATTGAATATTTCAACGTCGAGCCGCGTGGATTGAAATTCAGTTCCGAAATGATCGCCAGCCTGCTCTGCATGGTTGGCGGCGCCGCGCTATTCATCCTTGTCAAAACGCGCTTTCACAAACTTGATAAGCACCATCGCATCGTGCAGCACGCGGAAACGCACGGACTCGTAACGCAGCCGGAATCGAAAGCGCCCACGCCGGAATGTCCACACCCCGAACGCTGGCGAATGTATGACGCGATGACCGCCGAAGTGGAAGTTCTGGAGTTTCTGAAAACTCTAGTCACCACGGTAAAACCGAATTTGGTCGTGGAAACAGGCACGTTTATGGGCGTGAGCACGCTGTGGATTGCCGAAGGACTAAAGGAAAATGGTTTCGGCCGAGTAATCACGATCGAATTCGATCCGAAAATTCACGACGCCGCGAAAAACAAATTTGAGAAATCCGGCCTCGCACCCTGGATCGATTCCCGTCTCGGTTCCAGCCTTGACCTTAAAGTCGACGGGCAAATTGATCTTCTGTTCAGCGATAGTGAACTTGATATCCGTGAAAAAGAAGTTCGCCGTTTTCTGCCGCAGATCAACCCCAACGGAATTATTCTGATGCACGACGCAAGTTCGTATATGAAAACTGTGCGAGAAGCGGCGCTGCGTCTTGAAGCCGAAGGATTAATTTCCGTTGTGCTGCTGCCGACTCCGCGTGGGTTGGTGATCGCGCAAAAGCGCGAAGGCCGCAAATAATTTCAGCTATTCGCTAAATGCAAAGCCTTCTTAGCGCGGAGATTTCGTGCCAATCTCAGCCGGAAGCAAATCGCAGAAATAAAATCCATCGCGCAACACTTTTTCGCCAACAGTGAGTTCCACCGGCGCGGAAAATCCTGGCCCGTCATAAACAAAACTATGAAACTCGCCATTTTCTCCGCAGGGATCGGCTTCAGGTGGCAACGCCGCCACAAATTCCTCATCAATCTCGCGCCCAACATATGACGCGTCCAATATTTTTGGATCCACGCACACCGTTACCGCACGAAATCCCAGCGCAATAAATTCGCGTACCAACTCGCGTGTTGGACGCAGCCAAACTGGGAACGTCGCGTTCATTCCCACGCGCGCAAGATTCTTTTCGCGGTACTCGCGCAAATCCTGTAGAAAAATATCGCCAAACGCCACTTCCGTGACGCCGCGATTCTTCCACGTCAGCAGCATTGCTTCCATTCGCGACTCGTACTCCGTGTTTACGCATTTCGGCGGAATCGTGACGATCTCGAGCGGTAAGCCCAACGCTGTGGCCTGCCGTTCGAGCAAAATGCGGCGAACTCCGTGCATGCTGATCCGATCATAGCCTTCGGTGACAGTCGTGAGCAGCGCGACTACTTCGCGTAGTGGATCGCGCCTCAATTCGTGGAGCGCCATGCAACTATCCTTGCCGCCGCTCCAACAAAAAAGCACAGGTTTTGTCACGGGATTGGTCACTGCATCACGAAAGTTAAAATAATTTGTCTTGCATCAAAATCGGCGCGGGCCGCCCGGTCTTCGTTCCGCGGATGTGCACCCGCGGGCGTCCCTCCGGCCCAATATCCACATCCAGCGGCGCCTCAAAAACCTGTTCGAGTAAATCCCTGCGGTACACTTCCGCCGGAGTTCCCACGCGCAAACATTTTCCGTTGTGCATCAACACAACTTGGTCCGCAAATTCTGCCGCTAAACTCAATTCATGCGTTACGACGATCACCGTATACCGGTTCTCCAGTGCCAGTTGGCGCAGCCGCTCCAACAATTCCACCTGCGCGCCGATATCCAAATGTAATGTCGGCTCATCCAGCAACAACAAAATCGGCTGTTGCGCCAACGCGCGCGCCAGAATCACACGTTGCTTTTCACCGCCGGAAATTTCATGCATCCAGCGATCCCGCAAATGCGTTGCGCCCACTTGCGCCAGCGCATTTTCCGCAATCTGAATATCGTTTTGCGTTTCAAAGCGCATCATCCGCGAATAAGGATGCCGTCCCTGCAAAACATATTCGCCCGCGCGCGTGGGAAACAGCAGCGGGCTTTCCTGGTGCACCATCGCGATTCGTTGCGCGCGTGTGCGCGGATTCAATCGTGAAATTTCAAACCCTTCCAGTTCGACGCGGCCCGAAAGCGGTTCGAGCGATCCCGCAATTAATTTCAAGAGCGTGGATTTTCCACTCGCGTTCGGCCCTAAAATCGACACGATTTCCCGCTGCCGCGCTTCAAATGATGTCGCTGCCAGCGTAAACATCGGCGCCGTATTTCCTTTGGTGTGATACGCGTAGCTGGCCTGCTCCACGCTCAGCCGCACCGGTTCGCCGGTCGGTTGTCCGCCACTCTGCGAAGGTGTTCCAACCATCGGAATATTAGGAGTGCTCACGGCAATCTCCGCCGCAGCAAATAAATAAAAAATGGCGCGCCAAGAATTGCCGTTACCGCGCCGACCGGCAATTCCGTCGGCTTCATTACTGTTCGCGCGAGCGTGTCTGCAGCAACCAGAGCAATCGCTCCGCCAATCAGCGACGACGGAATCAGCACGCGGTAGTCAGATCCGAATAACATTCGCATCGCGTGCGGCACCAGCAATCCCACGTAGCCGATTGCGCCGCTGACGGAAACCGCAAGGCCTGTTAATAAAGATGCCGACACGTACACGACCAACTTCACTCGTGTCACATCAACGCCAAGATGAATTGCTTCCCGTTCGCCCGCGGTGATCACATTCAAGTCAGCTGCGGTTGTGTAAATTGCGCCGACTCCCACGATCAGTCCGGCAAGCAGCACCCAATGAAGCGCATCGGGCAAAGGAGTGGAAAGATCGCCCATCAACCAGAATACGATTCCGCGCAGATTCTGTCCCGCTAGCGTCGTCACCAGAAAACTAATTACAGCAGAAAGGAACGACGCCGAAATAATTCCTGCCAGCAAAAGCGTGGTGCTGTCCAACTGTCCTTTCCGCCGGCCCAGAAAATAAACCGCCGCGATTGTGGCAATTGCTCCTAGAAATGCCGCGAGCGGCGCCACCAATGGAATTTGCGGGGCGAAAATAAGCCCGGCAATCGCGCCGACGGCGCCGCCGCTTGAAACTCCCAATACATAAGGATCAGCCAACGGATTTCGCAGCAGCGCCTGGAAGCTTGTGCCCGAAACAGAAAGCGCGCCGCCGACCAGCATTGCCAGGAATATTCTCGGCAGCCGCAGATCAAAAACTACAAATCGATATTCCGATGGCACTTGCGACGCGCGTCCCAGGATTACGCGGCCCAAATTCAACGCCAAATCCGCAATTGAAATAGGCACCGCGCCAACTTTAAGCGCCACCACCACAACCACAAATAAAACCGCCAGTAGCGATCCGCAAATCCACAGCAATCGGCTAAGAGTAAGCGCCTTCATTGGGCATTCTCCGCCGCATGCGCCGATGTTGACGCGCGCTTCGCCAGATGCACCACGCTCGCCGGCACATGCGGCGCATCTGCAAACGCTTCCGGATGCAGGTGCCGTGCCAATTCTTCAATCGCGTCCACCAGGCGGGGCGCCGGCAAATTAATTGCGTCGCTCACAATTACGATTTTATTTTCTTCCACCGCTTTCAGATCGCGCCAGCCCGGTAGATTTCGCACGCCCGCCAACATCGCAGTAATCTCCTCCGGATGCGCCGATGCGAACACCAAATAAGCCGGTTGCGAGCGCACCACTTCTTCCCAGCCCACTTTCGGCCAATCCTGCTTCGTGGAAATCACAGACTCCGCGCCGGCGTGCCGTAGCGCATCCGCAATATAAGTTTCCTGTCCGATAGAAATTAGTGGCTCCTGCCACACGACAAATAGCACGCGCGTCGGCGCTATATTTTCCAATCGCCGGTGCAATTCCTGCAGCCGAGCGCGCAAAGAATCGCTCAGCGCGCGGCCCTGCTCGCCAACACCCAGCACGTCGCCCAATTTCACAATTGAATTCAGCACATCATCAACTGTTTTTGCATTCGTCGCGTAAGTTGGCACGTGCAACAAATCCAGCGCCTCGGCTGTCTCCTTGCGGTTCCCGGAATTTGCCGCCACAACCACCAAGTCCGGCTTCAGTGAAACGATCACCTCCAAATTTGGCGTGAAGGGTCCGCCCACTTTCGGCAATTTCTGCGCGGCCGGCGGATAATTGCATGCGTCCGTATCCGCTACCAGCCGATCCTGCGCGCCCAGCGCGTAAATTGTTTCCGTCACACTCGGCGCCAGTGAAATAATTCTCTTCACGGGCTGCGGCACGGCCACCGATCGTTCCATATCATCTTTGACGATCAGCGGCGCCAAAGATTTCGCGTCCGCGCCGTTCGTTTGCGTCGTTGACGATTGCACTGGCGGCAGAGTTTGCGCGCTAGCCGCAATCGCCACCAACGCATAGAGAGCGCTCGCGCCAAAAAATCGTCGATGAAATAAAATTCGCATCAATTCAGTCCAATTAATTCAATCCCCCAATAAAAAAGCCCCACGAGAGAAATGGGGCTACGCGCCGCATTCCTTCTCGCGAAGAATGCCAGCAACATGGCGCGGCGGGTATCCTGGCTGACGGCCCATTCTGTTCAAGGCCGATCACAGTGGCGGGACCGCGGCCGATTCTGACGGCCTTCCCCCGAATCGTTCCGCGCCTGCGGAATCAGAAATCAAAGTCTAAGCCCCGCATTCGGCAGTGTCAATTATTGTGCGGTAGAGGCCGCGCAGACGCTGTCAGAAAGCCTCACGTATGTTCCATCCGTGCATACGTTTCTTCGCGCCAGTGCAAATCGTCGATCCACCACCGCCCGGCGATCTCCACCAAACTAAATCGCGCCAGATAATGTTTCCCGTTTACGGATACAAGTTGCGCGTCAATCTGCATTTGTCCGTCATGAACTTCGTGACGCGTTACCCGATATTCGCGCGTTAAAAACATTCGCCGGTGCGAAGTCACCAGAGCGTTGTAATTCGCGAACGGAACTTGTTTACGGTATCGTTCCGAAAGTTGCGCATACGCATCCTGCATATCGCCGCGCGCCAGAGAACCAAGCTCTAATTTCACTACTGCGATCGGTTCCGAATCTCGCGCGCCGAATCCGATGATTCGCGTGCTCCGAACCAGCATCCAGCTTACCAGAGCGAACGACGCCAATCCCGCTACCAGCAGCCATCCCAATCGTCGCAAGAATCTCTGCCGATCATTCGCAGCAAATGCCTCCGCGCGAAATATGTCCCGTCGGATTAATTCTTCAGAAGATGGCTCTGCATGCAGGAATTCGCTCCCGACGGGATTCTGCTCGCCGGAGTCATTCGATTCTGGCCGTTCTGCTGGAGGAAATTGCGGAGGCAAGCCCATCAAGTATCCTTAAACCAACCACACGAAAAACGCAATTGTCAGCATTGCGGATCAGAAACGCGGCGCCGCAAAATCGCGCCTTACCGATTCTTCCATTGGGGCTTGCGCTGCTCCACCACTGCGCGCACGCCTTCCTGCGAATCTTCCAATCCATAAAGTTCGTTCAGGAAAATTTTCAGCGCGTGGTGCAACGCGTCGCGCAGAGACATTCCCATTCCATCAATCACCGCGCGTTTCGCCATGCTCAGCACCGGTCCAGACTGCGCCGTGATCTTCTTGATCAGCGCGTTCACCGTTTCTTCCAGCTTCGCTTCGGGAACCACGTGATTTACCAATCCCAACTCCAACGCACGTTCCGCGCTGATCGCTTCTCCGGTCAGGACCATTTCCAGCGCGCGCTTCGGCCCAATCAAATGCGGCAGCACCGTAGCGGCAAACGGAGGAAAAACTCCAATCGTAACTTCGGGCTGCGCAAATTTCGTCCGTGGCGTTGCCACCACAATATCTCCCAGCGACGCCAATTCCGATCCGCCGCCCACCGCCGGCCCATTCACCACCACCAGCAGCGGCTTTGATGTCGAAAGCATCGCCAGAAACGCCGCCTCGAATGCGTCCAGCACTTGGAAAACGCGAAGCCGCGTGTATTCGCCCAAATCAATTCCGCCGGAAAAAACTCGGTACGCCGAATCCAGCACCACCAGCTTCACTTCATTCAGCGTCGCCACATGTTCAAATGACGCCGCCATTTCGCGCAGCATCGCTTCGTGCAGCAAGTTGTGCTCCGGCCGCGCCATCGTCAGCCGCACAACTTCGCCCTCGCGCTTGAAGCGGATGAACTTAAAATCTTCCGGGCTCATTAGCTTCGTCGAAGCCGTTAGTGACAGTTCTTCCAGTTCTTCAGCCATGCCTTATTTTCACACGCCTTCCAGCGCCAATGCGACGCCCATCCCGCCCGATACACACAATGTAGCAAGACCCCTCTGCCCCGGCTTTCCGCTGGACCTTCGCAATTCGTGAACCAGCGTCGCCGTGATACGCGCACCGGTGGCGCCAATCGGATGTCCGAGCGCGATCGCGCCGCCATTCATATTCAACCGCGCGCGATCGAATCCCAACTCGCGATCGCACGCAATCACCTGCGCTGCAAACGCTTCATTCAATTCAATCGCGGAATAGTCAGACAGTTTCCATCCCGTGCGCTGCTCCAATTTGCGAATTGCAGGCACCGGCCCAAT
>DASYNR010000308.1:0-15629 GCA_036008485.1 Candidatus Acidiferrales bacterium
ATCGCTGTCTTACTTTTTCGTAGGAACCGCCCGGTTGACCGGCGCAAACAAATTTGTGACCGAAATATTCACAGTTCCGATCGATCCGTTGCCCGCGTCTCGCGCCACCAACCGCACTTCGGTCGTGTCTTTCAACAAATTGACGGTTCCGGAAAAACTGACACCGTTGCGCAAAACATTTTCGTAATCAGCCTGCAGAACATTTAGATTCAGCGTTTGCGAAGTGCTCGCTAACACTCGCCCATCGGCGGCAACTTGCACCCACTTCATGTCGACGCTATCCGTCCAGCGATCTCCACTCTTTGCGATCTGCATTTGCGTTGGATCGATTTTTACTTGCGTCTTAATCTGTCGTGCTCCCGCTGCATCCACTGGATCAGCTTGCACGTCCATGCCAAGCGCAGCAGACTCAATCGGATTTTTCGCCGCATCCACCATAATTTCTTCTTTGCTTTTCGGGGAAACAGCCGCGTCCGGCGTCGCAAAATATCCACGCCGTGCGCGAACTTCCACACCTGGGTGATTTACTTTCACGCCGATTTCGCGGTAGCGTCCGTCCCAATGATCGTGATTCGGGTAGTAAGTCAGCACGTACGTCACGCGAGCATCGTCAACCGCTCGGTGGATCGCCGCGCTCAAATCATTCGTGTTGCGATACACGCGGCCACCGGTGAGGTCCGCGAGCGATACCATTGTGTTTACAGCCTGAGGATCAGCGAGTCCAACGGTTAGGCCGCGAGCGTCAATCACGTAAACGGAAACATTCGCATTGCTAAGCGTCTCAGCCGTCGCGATAATCTGCCGCTCAAATGTCACGATGCCGGCATCGGTATAAATCAGAAAAGGAAAACTATCCGAAATCCAGATGAGATTTTTGCGTCCCGGTATTCCGGCCAGAAGTTTTGCGAGTGCCTCAAGCCCGTCCTTCGTCCGATAAACGCGGTTCGTTATCGCCACTTCCATGGCGCGCGAGGCCGCGCGCGCGAGCCAATCGCCGCCGCCCGCCTCCTTGCCTACGTTCGGAGTTCTGGGCGCGAAATCCATCGGTGTCGTTGAGTCACGCGTATCCTGCTGAACGAGTTGCGCCAAATTCAATGAGCGTAAAAGCGCGGCGGAATCATTCGTAAAATCGTGCAGCATGTAGAGCTTGTCGGAAAGATAGTAGAGCGCCGCGGTGTCCTGCGGTTGCAACTGCTTCAAATATTTCCCGACTTGCGCGACCGCGAACCCAGCATGACCGCCGTTCAACTTATCGATCAAAATTACAGACACCGTGGGCGCAGCTCCGCTATGTTCCTCCATTCGATTTGAAAAAGTGTTCTTAGCCGAAGCGGAAACCATCGTCGTCGTAACTTTATTCGTCTGCTCCGAAAAAGACGCGATGGCTTGTGGCTGGCCCTGATCCAAAATCGTAAAATCATCCTTGGTCAGCCCCGTAACCGGCTTCCCATTTTTATCCTGCACAATCACATTCACCTGAACCACGCGTGACGTAACTTTCAACGCAGGACTGTTCGGATTTGTTTGGGCAGACGCGACGGGTGGTGAAGGCGGCATCGACTGCGCAAACGCGAATCCCGCGCCGGCTAAACAAATCACTATCGCGATAAGTGCGTTCTTCATCCGCATAAAGTCACCCAATTCTATTGAATCGTTACGTCGCGGCTAATCGCCGAAATGTGTCCGTCCACCGCTTCCTGCACAACCTGCCGCACGCGATACGATCCCGCCGGCGCGGAAATCGAAAGCTTCGCCTCAAGTCCCTGCGTGGAAATCTGTTTCAGCGTTCCTTCCTTCAATCGCAAATCCATCACGCCTTGTACGCCCGTTAGGAATTGGTTCTTCGCGTCAAACAACGCGGTGATGAAAATCAGCCGCTCGGCTTTGCGATCGCCGATATTCTCAAACTGTAGTTTGCGCACGTCCACGTGAACTAAAATCTTCAAAGATGATCCGCCGTTTGCTGCCGCTTCCGGCGTCGCTGTGAATTGAATTGGAATTTCAGAGTGAGCAGCGGAAGCCCTCACGTTTTCCTGCAATTTATGAAACCGCTTCTCCGCCGGAGAAAGCTCCGTGCTGGGTGCGTAATAACTCAGGCGGGCCGAAACCGAAAGATGCTCGGATTCCACCAGTTTCACTTTCAATTTGTGCTCGCTGCCATCCACTTTCAAATCCGTCGGCGAGAATCCCAGAATGTAGGAGACGCTTGGCTCGGCGGAAAGTGTAGAAATTCCGGTCGCAAGATCATTATTGTTGTAGATGAACTTTCCGCCGGTTCCTTCGGTCATCTCATACATCGGCGTCTTCATATTGAAATGCGATCCAATCCTGTCGTCATACACGACACCTGCGGTATCAAGCGCATTGATTACAACATTCGCTCGAATCGCGGCTTCAATAATTTTCTGTGTCTGTTGATGGAATGACAGCGTGAGAAATCCGGACGACGTCACAAGAAGCACTCGGCGTCCGGGCATCTGGCCAAGATGGTTAATGAGGTGGTTGATCGCACGAAGCGTGTCCAGGGAATAGTCCTCGGCAATCGTAGTCACGGATGAGGCTTCGTTGCGTGCACAGCTTTCGGCGGCAACGCCTACGCAACCACAACCTGCCGCAGCGGCCTCCGCGAGTCGTAACTCTTCCGTCCGCCCCCCGGAATGATTGATAGCCCACGCTTGATATGCGCCCATCGGTGGGCACGCTCCCATGGATTGATTCCGCATTCTTTCAAATAAGCGCAGCTTTGCCAGAGTAGCGAGCAACTTCTGAACGTCATCCGTGAAATCAAGCGTCAGAGTGCCGGAAGCCGTGAAGATGCCAACGCGTTCGCGCGGATCGAGCCCTTTCTTGATAAATTTAATTGCTGCTTCGCGGGCGAAATTGATGTTCGGCATCGAAGTATTCGCATCGTCAAAAAACATCGCCACGTATCGCGGTTCCAGCGGCGGCGCGGAGGATGTTGCCCCGGGAGATACGTTCGGCGCTGAAGTTATCGCACTCCCCGTGCCGCGTTGAATTGAAAAGGTCGTGATGGTTTGCGGCTTGCCGTTATCAGAAAGAAGAAAATCTTCCTTCTTCAAATTGCCAACGGGTTTTTCATGGCTGTCACGCACAACCGTCGCCACTTCAACCAGATCCGATTGCACGCGGATAGGGGACGATCCAATAATTTCGGGAACGTATGGCCGGCTACCCCAAAAGATTTCATCTGGAGGAATATCCTGCGCGACCAGCGCAATCGTCGCTAGGAGACAGGTACACATCAGCATCACGATGAGTCTTGTGCGCACATCTGTCTCCACAATTTATTTCACTCGTACCGCAGCGCCACAACTGGATCCACGCGCATCGCTCTTCGCGCAGGCACCCAACATGCCACCAGCGCCACCACAATCAGCACAGCCGCAGCCGCAAAAAAGCTCGCCACATCGAAACTCCCGATTCCGTAAAGCAAACTATTAATGCTCCGCGTGAAAATCACCGATAAGCCCAGCCCCACGCCAACGCCCGCAACCACCATCGCCATTCCGTTCTGAAGAATCAGCCGCAACACATCGCCGCGCTGCGCGCCCAGCGCCATGCGAATTCCAATTTCCTGTGTGCGTTGGCTGACCGAGTAGGACATCACACCATAGGTTCCGACCGCCGCCAGCAGCAATGCCAGCGCGCCGAATCCCATTAATAATTCAGCGGCCAGGCGAGATCCGGAAACCATTTGTTCCACCAACGAGGAAACCGTAACCGGCCGATCAAGCGGTATTGCAGCATCCAGCGATTGCACCGCGCTCCGAATACTCAAAAGGTCCGCATTCGGATCACCCTTCGTGCGCACGTATAAAACAGCATTTGGGAAATACATTTGCTTCAGCGAAAAATACAAAATCGGTTCCGGCGATTCCTCCAGCGTTTGCACTTTTACATTTCCCACCACACCGATCACTTCCGCTTGCAACGTTTGTCCGGCAAGACACGTCAATCGCCGGCCGATTGGGTCTCGCCCGTTCCACAAGCGATCCGCCAAGGCCTGATTGATCACCACCACTTGGTCCATTTGCGGATCATCGAAGTCATTCACATCCCGCCCGCGCAGCAGTGGAATTCCCGCGGCCGAAAAATAACCCGGCCCTACAGCCACAACAGGAAACTGCGAAGCATTCCGCAGATCGGATGTATCGGCCCCTTCAGGAAAAGTTGTATAGAAGGTTGAAATACTAAATGGCGCTGAGTTTGCAATCCCAGCATCGGCCACCGTGGGCAACGCGCGCACTTTTTCCGTGGCAGCACGGTAATATTCTTCAGTGCGCTCCTGCCGATAGTTCTGCCGCGAAGGATCCAAAAACACCAGCAACTCGTGCTTCGTCTCGAAACCTGTATCCAACTGCTCCGCGTTGCGCAGACTGTGAATAAATAACGCCGAACCCACCAGTGCGATCAAAGAAAATGCAATTTGCGCCATCACCAAAATTCCGCGCAACCCATACCAGCGGCCCGCACCGCCTTGCGAATCAGTCCGATCCCGCAGCGCGCTCATCTGCCGTGGGTTTGAAACCTGCAACGACGGAACAAGCCCGAAGATCAGCGTCGCCACAATGGAAAGTCCCAACGTAAATAGAACAACTCGGCCGTCCAACGAAAAATTTAATCCCTGCGGCTTCCCACCCGGCAGTAATGTCCACAAGAAATGGATCGCCCCGTAAGCGCATCCAATTCCCAGCGCCGCCGCCACGAATCCAAGCAGCAATCCTTCCGTCAGAAGCTGGCGGATCAGCCTCCACCGCGAAGCGCCCAGAGAAAGCCTAATGGCCAGCTCGCGCCGCCGCTGCATCTCTCGCGCCAATAAAAGATTGGCCACGTTTCCGCACGCGATCAGCAAAACCAAAATCACAATCCCCATCATTAATGTGCTCACCATCACGAATAGACTGCGTTGCACCGGCGGCACATTTGTTTCGCTCAACGGCACCATCACCACATTCCGCCCAGAATTTTCCGCCGGATATTCTTCCGCCAGATGATCGCTCAACGCGCGCATCGAAATATTCGCCGCGTCAAACGTAACGCCCGGCTTCAATCGCCCAACCATAAACACCAGTCGGCCCCTTCGACTCAGAAACCGATCCTTGCGAGAATCGGTCACCAACTGGTCATGCATCATCATCGGCGCCCACAGGTCCGGACTCCCAATCGCGCCCACCTGCTGAAATTCCTTCGGCATCACACCGATTACGTTGTAGTCTTGTCCATTCAGGCGAATGTTTTTCCCAACGATGTGAGCGTCCGCGGCGAACTTTGTATTCCATATCGCGTAACTAAGAATTACGACCGGCCGCGCATCCGGCATTTCGTCCTCGTCCTTCGCGAAATTTCTGCCTAGAACGGGCCGCACGCCCAGAATGTCAAAAAAATCCCAGTTCACCAGTTGCACGTCCGCAAAAATCGGCGCGGCGGATCCGGAAATCTCCAGCTCGTCGCCCGCGTCCATGAACATCGCAAGCCCGGCGAACGCGTCATTATTTTCGCGATAGTCTTTCGCGTTCAGAAAAGCGTTTTGCAGATATTCCGTCACTCTGCCGTCCACAGTTTGCTGCGTCGAATAAACAACAAGCGCCGTCGACGGATCTTTAACTGGAATGGATTGAAGAAAGACGCCCTTCACGAGCGTGAAAATCGTGGTGGTCCCGCCAATACCGAGGGTCAATGACAGCACAGCAATCGCAGTGAAGCCGGGATTTTTCGCCAGCGTGCGCAGCGCGTAGCGAATATCCTGAAACAATTCCTCAAGCCAGACGAAACTCCAAATCTCCCGCGTGTCCTCCTTCACGCGCGTCAGATTTCCAAATTTGCGCAGCGCCGCATAATGCGCTTCCTCCGGTGACATTCCGCGATCAATATTTTCCTGCGTCCGCTGAGCGATGTGCTCGCGAATGTCGTCGTCCAGCCCATCAAGCATGCGCTTGCGGCGATTCATGCTTCTCCCTATTCAGCCGGACGAAGAACTCGCGCGATTGCTTTTGCAAATTTGTCCCACTTACTCGTCTCGCGAGTCAGTTGTCGACGGCCCAGCGCCGTCAACCGGTAGAAATTTGCCCGTCGATTGTTTTCGGATGTGCCCGCTTCGGACGTAATCCATCCGCGTTTGATTAGTCGGTGCAACGCCGGATAAAGCGAACCCTCTTCAACAGACAAAACATCATCCGATTTGAATTGGATCGCCTTCGCGATGGCGTAGCCATGCAGCCGCCCCAGTTGCAGCGTCCGCAGAATCAGCAGGTCAAGAGTTCCCTGCAACATTTCCACACGTTCGTCTTGTTTTTTGGTAGTCATACGAGGTGCATCCTAATCCTTTACCCATAGAATGTCAAGGGGGAGATTTGCTGGTAGGGGCGGGTCTGCGACCCGCCCGCAGTGCCATCCACCCGCATTTCCAGTAACACAGACTTCAGTCTGTGTGCCACTGACTTGTTTTTTGACTTCGAGGGATGGGCACACTGAGGTACTCCGAAGATACTTCCAGCAATGTTATGCTACCCCGTGCGCACAAACGTGAAAACAAATTCGATACGACGGCCATTCGCCATTACGAAGCGACTACTACGATGAGTCCTGCTGAAATGTTCGATCCGATATGGTGGCTCCGGGCATGGACGATTGACGACTGGCTGCGGTCTAAGCGGGCCGCGAGATATTTCATTTTTTGCATTGTCGCGACACTCGCACTCACCATCTACATGTATACGGCTAGCTACGTTCTATATTCTGCCGACCTGCACGGATACGTTTATTGGACAGTCGAGATCGCGGTTGACTCTCTCGTTGCGGCCGGCGTAATCGGACAACTAACATTATGGCTTGGGATGTGGCGTTACTGGGTGCGCTTGGATAACTCCGACCAAGGGACGAAAAAGATCTGGTTCGTCGTTCTGTTATTCGGGCTTTGGTTTGGCGCCATCGTTTACTTCTTCGCCATCTATAGACGTCAGTTGGCAATGTCCGGTACAGAGAGAGGCTCACATCTTGAACAAGTTTGACAAGTTTCTCTTAGCCTTATGGGCCGCCCTGTTCATGTTTTTGGCGGCATGTTTTTCTGTCAGGCTTCTTAGATTTTTCGCGGCCCATCTCGATTTCGTACTCGTCAGGCTATTCATTATTCTCCTGGTATTCGCGACAGTTGCTCGAGTGTTGACCCGCCTTTTTCAAGCCGGGACTCGCAGAAACTCCTAAAAATGATTTGAGGCAATCCGCGCGGACAATCCAACGGACAGGCAATTCGGAAACAGACGGCAGGTTTTTCGCACAATCTGTGCATCAGCTCCTTTGCCCCAAAACTCCAAGACCGAACCACCCCCGCCTCCTCATCTCCATTGTTTTCTTAGGCTTAGCCAACGGTCGCCCGTAACTCCGACAACCCATTTTCAAAAAAACCCGTACCCCCCACCCCACCCTATTTTGCGATGTATATGCAAATAAAGCACTTACAGCGATCTGTGGGTGATCGTTATGCAAATAAAGGACTTAGCGGAAAATAACTTCGCGGGGACAACCCAAATTTGGGCCGGGGTCGTGTTCTTCGATGGCCTTCTCAAGCTCTGATCTTCCTCAAATCTTTTCTAAGCGCGCTCTGCGCCTCTGCATTGAGAGGTTTTCCTGTCTTTTTCCATCCCCAAAAAGTGCAATATAATGCACTTTTCGTCAAAATCGCCTTCCAACATGCATTATAATGCACTTTTTGCATCCCTATTTTGGAACGCAACTACCCAGCCTCCCGCCTAGCGGTTGCCGAAACTGAAAACCACTCCGGTGCTCAGCCTAAAATTACTCTGACTGTTGTCATGAGCATTGGGAAATTGTGTGTGCAGATATTCCGCCTGCGCCAACCTCACGCTGAAGCCATGATTTATTTTCCAATCCACGCCACCACCGGCCGTGAAATTAAAATCGTTGCTCGCTCCCAGCGGCGCAAGTCCTGATCCGAGCGAGCTTGTGTAGAGCGTTCCCGTCGCTCGTCCTCCGCCAATTAATACTTGCGCGAAAGGCGTCAGCTTGGTGTGATTGCGCCACGAAACTCTTGGACCAAATTCATAAGTCGTCACTGTCAAACTAAATGGCTGCGTCGCCACAGTTCCCGAATGCGTAATTCCGAAATCTCCCACCAGTCCAAACCAGTTGTTCAAATTGTATGCAACCGACGCGCTGCCGCCATTCATATTAAATTGTGCGCCGCTGACGACGATGTTCGCGCGCATGTAAGTGTAGCCGCCGAAAATTTCCCACTTCGGCGCGTCCTGCGCGTGTGCTGACGGAGCCGAACCCAGCGCGAAAATTCCCGCCACCAAAATTGCCAGCAAAATAGTTGTGCGTCGCATTGTCGTCTCCTTTGGCAAGCGGCTATTGAAACTGTTGTTCCGCGATAGACTTTCCGGCAACAAATCGCTTCGCAACAAATTTAAAACTCCGGCGCACAATCCTCGCAGCATTTTTCGCCACACAGCAATTACTCCCGTACAACTTTCAGCTACTGCACGATCGTAACTACTGCACGATCAACGTAACCGTCGTCGAATGAACATCGCTGCCCGAAGTTCCTGTCACCGTGACGGTGAAAGTTCCCGCAGGAGTTCCATTATTCGATCCGATCTTCGGAAATCCGCCGCCGGAACATCCGCCAATGTATGCAACCGAAATCAACAACAACGCGGACACGCTAATCGGAATAAGACGACGCGTTGCGCTCCGTCCGAATTTCGCCGCGCACGTAAGCGTTAGCGCAAGCGTCAGCAACAGCGCCAACGTGACGAGCCACAACGGCCGCGTCGAATTATTTGGACTAGACGGCGGCGAGATTTTCGCCAGCCCGCGCGCAGTCGTCGTCACCGTCATCGTCGTCGGACTGCCAGCAGTCACAGATGCCGGACTAAACGAAACGCTCGCGCCACTCGGCAATCCGTTCGCGGTAAACGTGACTGTCCCAGGGAAAGCTCCGCCAACGGTTGCCGTGGCGATTGTGAAATTTGCCGGCTGGCCTGCGGTTACAGTTTGCGAAGTCGTCGTAGCGCTCACGCTAAAATCTGTAATTGTGAACGTCAGCGAATTCGATGCGCCGCCGCCCGGCGTTGGATTCACAACTGTAATCGCAGCCGTGCCAGAACTTGCGATGTCCGCCGCTGTAATCGCCGCCGTCAACGAAGTGGCGCTGACAAATGTCGTCGTCCGCGGGCTTCCCTTCCATTGCGCTGTCGAGCCATTTACAAAATTGGTGCCGGTTAGCTGCAGCGTGAACGCTGCACCACCTGCGCCAGTCAACGTCGGCGAAATCGAAGTTAGGGTCGGAACAGGGTTGCTCGCCGCGCTGATATTGAAATTCACCGCGTTCGACGCGCCGCCGCCCGGTGCGGGATTTGTAACAGTGATCGCAGGAGTTCCGGCCGTGGCGACATCCGTCGCTAAAATTGTGGCGGTCAATTGTGTCGCACTGATGAACGTAGTTACCCGCGCACTTCCGGCAAAATTCACTACCGACGTGTTCACGAAATTTGTTCCGGTTACGGTCAACGTCAATGCTGCGGAACCTGCTGTTACTCCCGTCGGCGAAAGCGAAGTGATCGTTGGCACGGGATTTGATCCGGCAGTGACGCTAAAGTTTATTGAGTTGGAAGTGCCGCCGCCCGGCGCGGGATTTGTAACAGTGATCGCGGGAGTACCGGCGGTGGCTACATCCGCCGCTAAAATTGCGGCCGTCAATTGTGTTGCGTTGACAAATGTAGTTACGCGCGCGCTTCCGCCGAAATTCACAACGGAATTTGAAATAAAGTTTGTTCCGTTCACTGTCAAAGTGAGCGCGCCGCTGCCAGCCGTGGCTCCGTTGGGCGAAAGCGAAGTGATCGTTGGCGCAGGATTCGTTCCGCCGGTAACACTAAGGTTCAAGGAATTCGATGTGCCGCCGCCCGGCACTGGATTTGTCACGGTAATCTGCGCCGTGCCAATTGTTGTGACATCCGCCGCGAGAATTGACGCCGTCAACTGTGTCGCGTTGACGAACGTCGTCACTCTTGGAGTGCTATTAAAATTCACGACGGACGTGTTCACGAAATTCGAGCCGTTCACCGTCAATGTAAATGCGCCGGAACCGGCCACCACGGAAGACGGCTGCAAAGAAGCGATCGCCGGAACCGGATTAAAGCCCTGAGTGATCGTGAAAGTCTGGCATCCCGCGGTGATTGTAAGAATCCGCGGAGCGCCCGTGTCTTGCGCAACCGCAAAATAAATCGCGCCGTTGCCGGTCGCGCCGCTGGAAGCGGCGGTGGTCAACGTGACCGCGGTTGGATCATTGGATACGGCTGTCCACTGACAGAACGAGTAGGACGCCGTAATCCCGAAGACATCCGAAACTCCCTCGAGTGGTTCGTTCAGAGAAGTTGGAGTGAGTGTAAATGTGCAAGCGTCAGCGGAAGCTTGATTGATCGTGAACACAGCGTTCGCCGTTGAATTGCCTACGGCGATTGTGGCGGTTTGCGCGCCAGAAGTATTCGCACCGACTGAGAAATTCACAGTGCCGTTGCCCGTTCCGGTGGCACCCGAGCTAATTGAGACTACCGATGGAGGATTTGGTGTTGCTGTCCAGGTGCAACTCGGATCGTTCGCCGTGACATTGAACGTGCCAGTGCTGGCCGTTGTCGGAAAAGTTCCGGAAGCTGCGCTAAGTGTGAAGAAGCAGCTTTGGGCGCTCTGCGTGATCGTGAATGGTGTGCCGCCGATCATGATGTTGCCAGTGCGCGGCCCGCCCAGATTCGGTGCAACGGTGAATTGTGCGTTCGCGTTGCCAACCAGCAGAGTTGATCCGGACGGAAAAGTAATCCACGGAGCAAACGACACTAGAAAATATGAACATTGTGACGAGGTCGTGCTTGTTGCTGTGACTGCGACGGAACCCGAGCCACCAGCCGGAAGAAAACTTGCCGACGGCGAACCGAATGTGAAGGAGCACGTCGCGCCGGGGTCTTGTTGAAACGAAAATGTTTTTCCCGCCACTGTGACGGTGCCCGTGCGCGCAGTGGAGGTGGTGTTCGGTGTGACGTCAAAATCCACATTGCCGGTGCCATTCACGGAGGTCCCGTTGATTGGCCCATCGAGAATCGTTACCCACGGAACCGAAGAGCTGGCTGTCCATGTGCACGAGGAAACACTTGCGGTGACGTCCACGGACTCGGCAATAAGATTTGTTCCTGTATTCGCGATGGTGCTGGGAAGATTCGGAATGAACGACTCAAATTGAAAACTGCACGCGGACGCGATTGTGAATGTAGTTGAGTTGGTTCCCGCCGAAGGATTTGCCACGGCAACCGAAACATTTCCGGCCGTAGTCAGAAGAGACGCCGGGACTTGGACTTGAAGTCCGCGGCAGAATGTGAAGGGCGCGGATATTCCGCAAGCTTGATTATCAATGAGCGTCGGAGTCAGCGACGTTCCGTTGAAAGTTACCGTTGTGGTGGGCAGGAAATTTTGTCCGAAGATTGTTAGCAGAAAACCCGGACCATTCACGAGTGCGGCTTTTGTGTCGAGATTACTGATAACAGGATTTGGATTTGTGCTGGTGATCGTAGAACTCGCGGTGTTGTTCGCGAGATTTGGATCTGTCTCCGTCTCCGTCACGTTTACGGTGTTCACAGTATTTCCCACGCTGAGCGTTTGGACAGGAATATTAATCGTGGCCGTTGCCCCGGGCGGCATTGTGCCGAGGTTGCAGGTCACAGTATTTCCGGAGAGCGAACACGTTCCGAGATTGGTAGTGATCGGCGGCTGGCACGTCGCCAAATTACAATACGCGCTGCTGATGCTTAAACCAGATGGGAGCGCATCTGTGAAAATCACATTGTGCGCTGTGGCCGGACCGTTGTTACTGACAAGACTGGTGTAGACGCTCGTTCCGAAATCCGGCCCGACTCTGAGACTGGACGGCGTAGAAGTGAATACGACGCTGAGGTCCGCCTGCGTGAGGTTCACCGGATTGTTTATGGTTGCGCCGCAAGTGGCGCCGGCCGTCACAGTTGTAGAGCCAAGATAAGTTTGTCCCTGGCCGAACCCCGAGGGATCCGCTGCGGTATTCGAGAAAAATTCGATCGTGTACGTCGTGTTGGGAATGCTATTCAGATTTCCGGGCAAACTTAAAACATTCCCGGTGAGCGAAGTTTGCACCGCGTTGGAAAATTCGGATGTGTTTCCATTTGGATCCGTGGCAGTTGCGGTGATGATTGTCGTGCCGGAACCGGCCGTCAGCGTGGGCGCGTTCTGCATATTGTTGGGGCCGCTGTTGGATGAATTGCAATTTGTATTTATGTTTGGACCGCCTGTTCCCAATGCAATTCCCAACTCCGCATTTCCGAATATGGAATTTCTGCTGATTAAATTGTTGATGCCGCTATTCACCTTCACACCCGCACCGCCATTGGAAAGAATCACATTTGCAACGGTGGCGTTGTCCTGACTTTCTCCGGATGCGAGTGGCGGACCGGGATCGATAAGCACGCCGTTGCCGGTATTGTGAGCGATCAAGTTGCCTTCGCCGGGCACGGAGCCACCGATCAAATTATTTGTCGCAGCTGTGCTGATAAGGACGCCGTTCCCGCCGTTCGGAACGGCATTCGCCCCAGTGGCGTCGGTACCAATCATATTTCCTTGAATGGTGTTCCCGGTGTAAACGCCGGACGCGGTGAACGTGCCAAAAATCTGCACACCATCGCTAACGTTTCCGGAAATCACGTTCCCTGCGCCCGGAACAGCTCCGCCAATTGTGCCTTCTTCGGCTGGAACCTGCGTGCTCCCGGAAGTGTTGCCAGTGACAAAGCCCACACCGTTCGGAATAGCTTTCGAGCCGGTGACATCGAGTCCGATGTAATTGCCCTGCACTATATTGTTCAGAGAATCATCGGCGAAGGAAACGCCATATGCCCGATTGCCGGAAATAATATTTCGCGCGGCAGGCGTGGTGCCGCCGATGATCATATTTCGCGGGCCACTTTGAAGAGCCACGCCGTTCACCGGCACGCTCTCGACGGCTTGTGTTCCAGTGACGTCAGTCCCAATAAAATTCCCTTGGATCAGATCGCCGTTGGCTGCGCCTCCATTGGTCAGGTCGTTGATGTCCACATTTGCGGAGTTACCGGATATGAGGTTTCGAGTATTGGCGAGAGTTCCGCCAACGATAATCGTGCTGCCGTTGAAGGCGATTCCTTCTTGTCCGGGATCGAGAGGGAGTGTTCCGGTTGCGTCGGTGCCAACAAAATTGCCCTGGATGTGAAGCTCAAGCGCGTTTGAGTTGGCGATGAAACCTACAAATGTATTTCCCGATGCAAGATTGCGCGCCTGCGGCGTTGTGCCTCCGATAATATTTCCCTGCGTGAATCCGACTTCGGGTCCGTTATCAGCGAAGATGCCGTCGTTATTTGCTTTTACGGTCGTCCCTGACGCGTCGGTGCCGAAAAAATTTCCTTCAATAAAATCACCCACGCCGTTTGCTTCAATCCCGTAACCGCCGTTCTGCGTGTTGTCGGGATTTACATGCGCCTGCGTCCACTGCGTGAACACCATTCCGCGGAGCACGGAACTTTCACTATCAAAAGGAACAAGTCCTGAACCTCCGGGAATGGTTACGGCGCTGCCGTTAATCTCGATCAAGATTTTGGCATTTTCCCCGTTTTGCAATGTGTTCGGACTGGCGCCGGGTTGGGTGTAGCCGTCAATGGTTACGGTGGCGTCAATCGGCGGCAGCGCAAAAAAATCAAGAGAATTCATATTTTCCGAAAGCGGACGGATTAGGAATACGCCGGTTGATGGATCGCGATTCGGATCAGTCGTGGGGATATTGAAAACGATGGACGACGGGCCGCTGGCCGCATTTGCCGCGGTGATTGCGGCACGCAGGGATCCCGCGGGAATCGAAGCGCCGATGCCGTCGGCGGTGGTCGTCACAGTGAAAACATTTGCCGGAGTTGACTGCGCCACGACCGGTTCGGGTTGCGCCGTCTGCAAAACCACCAAGCTTTGCAAAGGATGTTGATTCAAACGCATCGGAAGAATCACGGCCGGTGCCGCCGCGGAATCCAGTGAAGCGAGAAGAGCCATGGGCGCGGGAGCGATATTTGTCGAGCCACTAATTTCCATTGCAGACTGCACGGGTGCTGAGTGTTGTTTAGGCCCGGTCGAAAAAACGTGAACTTTGTTATTTCCGCTGTCCGTGAGGAGTATGTCTTCCTGCGCAGATGTGCTGACATGTCCCACAACCAAACGCGGCGTTTCTTGGTGGAAACCGGCCGGTAATGTGATGGCATTTCGTTCCGTCCACTCAGGAACATTTGAAAATGCGGAAGCGATTGCTTGTTGGCGCGCGGCAATTCTTCGCGCGATGCTGGGAGAAATTGTGCCGCTAAAAACTACCGGGGCTTTGCCACGGCCGCCCTGGATCGCAACTGTGTGCTGAGAACCCGAATTGCCTGATGACGTTCCTTCCCAATTATCCGGTGCGCCGGTGCGTTCCAGAATATGGAGACGGCCATCATCGCCGAGTGCGGCGACGCTGGGTCCTGCGCCTGTGAAATCCCCGGCAACAATGGAACGTGGCGCAAACGAAAGCGCCTGCACCGTGACGCGCGCAGGCGGAACGGATGCGCGCTGTTGAGGACTTAACGACAATTTACGATCGCGCGCATGAATGACCACCAGATTATTTCCTGCGGCAAGGACCACATCATTCATTGGAGTTCCGCCGATTCTTCCGATAGCAATGGATTTTGCGGCGGCGGGCAAAGGAATTGTTTCGGGCACGGCGCGAACTGCGCCGTTGGGAGATTCAAATACCAAAGCTTGCGCACCGCTCGCCGAATTCACGGCGACGATCAGATCGTCCAGTCCATCACGCCTGTTGATATCAGCCGACGCCATTGCCGTGATTTGACCCGGCAACGAAATACGTTGCGGCTGACCGAGGCCGCCATGTCCATCGCCACGCAAGAAATAAATGGCGCCACTTCCGATTTTTGCGGCGATCACATCCAAATGGCCGTCGGCGTCAAAATCGCCGATGGCGATAAAATCTGGCGATTCCGGCAGAGCGAATGTTCGGGCCTCCGGGAGAAATGATGGAGGGGGGCCGGAACGAAGGGCTTCGCCATAGGGCCAAAGCGCGTTGATATTTCCACGATGAATCGAAAGAATTCCGCCGCTGGCGGTCGAGTACCCGGCAGCCAAATCGGGGACTCCATCTTCGTCAAAATCTCCCGAGCTAAGACTTACAGGCCGAGCCTGGCGCTGCAGAAGCGCCGAGGTCGCGGCAGCGTCGCCTGTATAAGTGGTGCCCACCGCCGCACCATCTAGAAGAGAAAACGCAGAGCTGGCCGAGTTCGCGGAATGGAGCAAAGCCGGCGCTGACACCGCCGCAGTTTGCGCGCCAGCGCGAGCCGCAATTCCAACCAGAATCAGTACATAGGTGGCAACGATATAAATGCATTTCGTTAAGGTAGATCTCATGCGCACACTTCCTTTACCGACGCTGATTGGTTCCTGGGACGACCTGTGTCCCGGAAGATTCCACCGCTTGACGCACAGGCGGCGGACTGCAACACTGCCAGTCGGCGTCCATT
>DASYNR010000309.1:0-2265 GCA_036008485.1 Candidatus Acidiferrales bacterium
CGTGCAGAATATGGTAACGTAATTGTAGTTCCGGAAGCCGTTTCCGGAGGTCAAATTCACATGCGTCGAGCAGCATTCCCGTTTCACGCCATCGCCATCATTATTATTATAGTTGTCGCCGCACCACTACTCGTTCCGGCGTCACCGCGCGCACAATCGCAAAGCCCTCAGCTTACCGGCCAGGAAATTGTGGCGAATCTTGCCACGGGACGCGTCGTGATTTGCGTTACGAAGGACGCCATTCTCGTGGGCGCGGAAAGTGAAAAATCCGAACCCGGCTCGCACTCTCCTCTTTTTGTTCCTCTTACCGCCGGACACGTTGCAGTTTTGCTCGGTGCCGTCGAATGGGTTGAAGTGAATTCTGGAAAACCACCTATACGCCTGGATCTCGAACTCGCCAAAGCCGATCATGCCAAGCCGACGCATAAAATTGAGACACTTGACGCAAACGAGGCCACCGATCTGGAAATTTTGGGCATCGGATTTCTCGATCGTCTGCGTGCCATCACCAGCGAACTTCATCATGAAGTGAAATTGAAAGAGGACGAGCCGATCGTCCAGATTCTCGTCGTTGGATATCAGAAGGAATACGGCCCCGAAGCGTGGGTGATCAGCTACAAATTGCAGCAGCGATTGCTGCGCGGCGATTATTGGGACACGCTCGCCCTGCGCCCCAGCTATGTGCAACTTTATCCGCCGGAAAAACGCGATCCGCACACCATCGTCGAAGTGAAATATCCGCCGGAAATAAAAGGTTCCAGTTTGCAGCAGTTGTTGCAGGAAAACGATTCGCGCCTGATTCCGATTCGCTCCGCCGATAAACAGGTTGGTCAGGCCGCGCAGCTAATGCTCGACGGCTCAACGCAAAAAGCAAACTCCGAGCCGGCCACAGTATTTTTCCGCGAAGCGCTGCAAGCCACCGCACCGCGCGATTCCAAACTGACCATCGCAATTCTTCACGATGGCGACCGCTTCGACTGGATTATTCCTCCGCCGGAAAGCGAAACGAAGAAGGCCGGCGACGACAAGCGCGATCCCACCGCACCAACTTTGCGCGCGCCGCATCACTAAATGTAATTTCTATTTCTTCGGGGCAAACTGCTGCTGCACTCGCGCGTTCTTTTCCGCCACCGACTTCGCCAATTCCTCTTTGTGCTGCAACAGTCGCTTTGCCACTCTCGCGTCAAACGTTCCCAAAATTTCTGCCGCGAAAATCGCCGAATTGATTGCTCCGGCTTTGTCGATTGCCATTGACGCCACCGGAATTCCCGCCGGCATTTGCACGATCGAAAGCAGCGAGTCCATTCCATTCAGCGACGTCGTCGCCATCGGCACTCCGATCACCGGCAAAGTTGTGACCGCCGCAACCACGCCAGCTAAATGCGCCGCGCCGCCGGCCGCCACAATAATCACTTTCAGTCCGCGCGCAATTGCCGTCGACGCGTACTCGTGCGTCCGCGCCGGTGTTCGGTGCGCCGACGTCACCTCGATCTCGAACGGTATCTCGAACTTCTCCAGCGTCTTTGCCGCCTCGGTCATCACCGGCAAATCCGTGTCCGACCCCATGATGATTCCGACCACTGCTTTCTGATCGCTCACGCTTCCTCCGCCCAGTTTAATATCTCGACCGGTCTCGCTGACCAGCTCGGATGGTGCCTATTATAATGTAGCTGAATTCTGCTTCAACGCCCGCCCGGCGATGTCGGTCCGATAATGCGCTCCATCAAACTTAACCCGGCGAACCGCCTCGTAGCATGTCTTCACCGCAGCCGACAGTGTCGGCCCTCCACACGTCACACCCAACACTCGCCCACTACTCGTGTAGTATGAATTTCCTTCGCGCCGCGTCCCCGCATGAAATACTTTTACTCCGGGAATCGTTTCCGCATCCCGCAGGCCGGTCATCTCCTGCCCAACTTTCGGGCTGGCCGGATATCCTTGCGACGCCATCACCACGCAAACACTGGGCTCGCGCTTCCAGCGTATCGCGTCAACGTCCAGTTTGCCAGCGGCGCAATTCGCCAGCGCCTCCGCCAAATCGAAATCCATCCGATAAATAATCGCCTGCGCTTCCGGATCGCCCATCCGGCAATTAAACTCCAGCACACTCGGACCTTGCGCTGTCAGCATCAATCCAAAATAAAGAAAGCCGCGGTACGGCCGTCCTTCCGAAGCCATGCCGCGAATTGCAGGCCGCACAATTTCTTTGTCGATTCGCGCGGCCAATTCAGTCGGCAATAATTCATCCGACGAATACGCACCCAT
>DASYNR010000310.1:0-17641 GCA_036008485.1 Candidatus Acidiferrales bacterium
AGCTCCGTGCGCCGCAGTCGAGCATTCGCGATTTATAACGATCGCGCATCAATATGAAAACAAACGACTTGCATTCCTATCCTCTCGTTCGTGCTAAGTCCTTTGTTTTGATATTCATGACAGGATTGCTCGACCTAACTCCTTTGTTTTCACACTGATGCTCAAAACAGGGGGGAGGGGGTGGGGTATCATTAGAGTAACGGTCAAGGCTCAGCGAAACGCCCCATGGGAACGACGATTGGCCTGCGGTACGCATCAAGGCACATCAAGTAACCTACGCCGCCTCGCCAGTCAGCAGGAAGCCTGATCACATTACGCAAGTTGTCCAGCCCGTACTCCCTAATTTTAGGAATCAAGCGACTGGCATGGCCTTTCGAGCATCACACCAAAGACAGTTTCCTTTACTGTTGATTTTTTAATATAATGGCGGCGGCTTCTGTAATGTACGGCGCAGATGTAAATTGCGGACTGGCAAGAGCGGCTCGGAACAGAAACAGGGGGTTCCGGCTGCGAGCGGCAGTTGCCGCTTTTGACTTTGCGAGATACAATATTTTCCTTGCGGAAGGCTGTGCCTGCGGCGTTCGGGCCTGCCGGTTTAGTTCAGCATTGCTTCGTTATTTTCCGGGCCATTTTTAGAAGTTATTTTTCAAGCGAGTTTCGTTGCGGGGAAGAATCGCCCGCTGTTCAAGTTCAGGAGGATCGAGATGAGAGGTCGAGTAAGTATTCTGGCAGTTGCGGCGCTGGCCGTTGCGCTGACGTTCACGCTGGCTTCTGCGGGATTTGCGCAGCAGCAAGCGACCACGTCTGGAACCGATTCGAGCAGCGCGGCCACCACGTCCACAAGCGCCACCAGCGCGTCCGGACTGCATGGTTCGCCCACGCCGTTTCCCGCGAAGCCCGCAGCTGATAAGAAAACCGCCGCGATGAGCAGCGCGCACATCAAGCCGGGAACGGATTATCCGCACTGGGAATGGTTCGTTGGCTATTCATTCCTGAATTTCCGGCCGGGACCCGTGGTCACCGGCGCTGGCGAAAAGCTGAATGGTGGAAGCACCTCGCTGGCCTATTATTTGAATCACTGGTTTGGACTGGAATTTGACTTCGGCGGATACCACACTGGCTCGCTGGATTTGGGCGGGGCGACAAACACGAATGTTAGCGCGACGGGATATTCGTTCCTGGGTGGACCGAAATTCGCATACCGAAACAACACGCGCTTCACTCCATTTGCGCAGGTGTTGTTCGGCGGCGTAAACGCGAATGCAGACATGCTGCGGACTCCCGCGTCGCACACCGCGTTCGCCTTCACTGCTGGCGGCGGTTTGGATATCGGGGTCACCAAGCATGTGTCATGGCGAATCGTGAACACGGAGTATATGTTCAGCGACTTTGATATTCCGGGCGGAAGCACTCATCAGAACAACATTCGCATTTCGAGCGGCCTGCTATTCAATTGGGGTTCTCATCCGGTGATGGTGAACCGGAATCCGGTGGCGCAATGCTCGGCCGAAAAGCAGACCGTGACGACCGGTTCGGGTGAAGCTGTAGCGGTTCACGCGAACGCGAGCGATCCTGATGGCGACTCTCTGACCTATTCGTGGACCGCATCCGGCGGCCGTGTTGACGGCACCGGAGCGGATGCGCGATGGACCGAAAATAATGCGGGCGCGGGAAATTATACGATCACCGCCCACGTGGATGATGGACACGGCGGGTCGGCAACTTGCTCGACGGACGTGCGCGCAGTAACTCCGCCGCCTCCGCCTGCACCGAAGCCGCCAGTGATGAGCTGCTCGGTTGACCGCAGCACGGTAATGGCAGGCGAGCGTGTCAGCGTTACGGCGACTGCAACGAGTCCGCAAAACTACACTTTGGCTTACACATGGCGCGCGAATGCGGGCAATGTCGTAGGCTCAGGCACAACGGTTCAGTTCGATACGACGGGTCTTGCTCCGGGGGCATACGTAATTACTGGAAGAGCGGACGACGGACACGGACAAGCAGCAGATTGCACGGCGAACGTGACCGTGCAGCAGCCGCCTCCGCCGCCGCAAGCAAGCAAGATCAACGAGTGCGCGTTCAAGCCTGCAATCAGCGCGCGTGTGGACAACGTTTGCAAGCGCGTGCTGGACGACGTAGCTCTGCGTTTGCAGAACGAGCCTAAGGGCACGGTAGTTGTAGTTGGATTCGCCGACCCGAAGGACAAGCGCGCAACGAAGCTGAGCACGGATCGTGCGAACAATGCGCAAACGTATCTGGTTGGCAAAGGCATCGACAAGAGCCGGATTGTGACGCGTGCGGGAACGGGCCAGGAAGGTGCTGGCGCGGCGAATCACCGCATTGACATCATCTGGGTTCCGGATGGCGCCAGCTACTAGGACGCAACTTAACGTTTGAAATTTAGGGCCCGGCGGGGCGGTTGCTTCGCCGGGCTCTTGTATTTTGGAACGCGATTCTTACTGCCGATTGCTCAAGCTCTTCCGCGCGATTAGAATTGAATTCGGATTTCATGTCTTCACGCATAAAATTCGCTTCGCTTATTTTTTTTATTCTTGCTCCGCTCGTAGGTGCGCAAGAATGGAAACCAATGGGTCCTCCCGGCGGAGACGTGCGCTCGCTAGCTGTAGATCCCGCAAATTCCAAACATTTATTACTGGGGACTTCCGACGGGCACATTTTTGCGTCGAGCGATTCCGGCGATCACTGGATTCTTTTGGGGCGCGCGGGAACTCGGCTGGATAGCGTCGTGACCTCCATCGTGTTCGATCCGCGCGATTCCAAATCCGTGTGGGCTTCGGCATGGACGCAGGATTCAGCCGAAGGTGGCGGCGTCTATCACAGCGACGACGGCGGCCACACGTGGAAATCCTCTGGGCTTGAGGGCCACGCAGTGCGCGCGCTGACGGCTGCGG
Source organism: Candidatus Acidiferrales bacterium (assembly GCA_036008485.1). Lineage (GTDB taxonomy): Bacteria > Acidobacteriota > Terriglobia > Acidiferrales > UBA7541 > DASTCZ01. The sequence goes on from DASYNR010000310.1 coordinate 2,913, forward strand.
CATCGCGCCCCGGATTGTTGGTGGCCGGTGCGGTTGACGGAATGTTTCACTCGCTCGATGCAGGACGCACCTGGGAGCGATTAACTCCCGAGCACCACGAAGAGCTGCGGAATTTCGATTCGGTGGCGCTCGATCCCGCTGATCCGCAAATTATTTATGCGGGAACGTATCACCTGCCGTGGAAAAGTACGGATGGCGGCGCGCACTGGAAGCCCGTTCACGAAGGAATGATTGATGATTCCGACGTGATGAGCATTCTCGTGGACCGCGCGCACCCGCGGCGCGTGTATGCCAGCGCTTGTTCGGGGATTTATTTAAGTGAGGATGGTGCGGCGCTGTGGCACAAAATTCAGGGCATCCCTTATTCGGCGCGGCGCACGCAGGTAATTTTGCAGGATCCCGAAAAGGCGGCGACAGTCTATGCCGCCACGACGGAAGGGCTTTGGATTACCGCGAATTCCGGAACGATGTGGCGGCGATTGACTCCCGCGGATTGGGTGATTAATGCAGTGATCGCGTTGCCCGGCCGAATTGTGATTGGCACGGAAAAATTTGGAATTTTATTAAGCGATGACGGCGGCGCGCACTTTCGCGCGTCGAACGATGGATTTTATCATCGCGAAATTGTAGCGCTGGCGCTGGATCGCGAAAAGCCGGGACGCGTGCTGGCGGTTTTGACGAACGCGCCGGAACCTTTGCTGGCAACCGAGGACGGCGGCGCGACGTGGACTGGACTTGGTCCCGGATTAAAAATGCAGGGACTGCGGCGAATTTATGCGGCTCCGGGCGGCTGGTGGGCGGCGATGGAGCACGGCGGATTGATGCGCTACGATGCATCAAAGCGGATGTGGACTCAAGCGGGACGGTTGACGCCGGAGACTGCAGCGACGCTGGCGAGTTTGGTGGAGCGCAAGCCGGGACAGAAATCGGCGTCGTCTTCGAGAGCGCCTTCATCTTCGACAACAAAATCATCACGCGTTAGTGAAACGCAGTTGACCGAGCCGGTGAACGACATGGGATTCGCGAATGACGCTTGGTTCGCAGCGACCGATCACGGGCTATTGCGCTCGGAAGATCACGGAGAAAATTGGGCCTTGATGCCGCTCGGCCCGTTGCCGACATTGCCTGTGCGAAGCGTCCGTGTTTCAGCGGACGGAGAAAGTTTGTGGGTCGTCTCCCTGCGTGGTATGGTTTTTTCGCACGACGCGGGAAAAACGTGGAGCTGGCACGATTTGCCGGAGTCGGCGGGTTCGGCGCTGTGGCTGGATTCCGCGCCTGTTCCAGGTGCGAAATCGGGCGAAGAGACACTGGTGGCTTCCGCCGAAAATGGACTTTATATTTCGCGCGATTCCGGAGCGAAATGGAATCGGGTTGGTTCCGGCTTGCCTCAAGCGCCGATTCAGGATTTGGCGATTGCTGGCGCGACATTCCTCGCGTCGATGAGGACCGGAGGGCTTTATCTTTCGCGGGATGCCGGACGCTCATGGACGCGAGTATCGGGCGCGCTGGCGGAAGGATTTTTTCCTGTGGTCACTACGGAAGAACAGGCGAGCATTCTATTCGCAGCATCGGCGACGGAAGGACTTTACGCCGTGCAGTTTGCCGGAGGAGCGACGGCTGCTGATGCGAGTGCGGGGAAGTCTTCCCACGGTCAGCAATAATCACGGGCCGCAGCAATAATAATAATGATATCGCGCTGACGTCAGGCCTCATATGGTGCCGAAAAAGCGCCAAATTCCCATTTTGGAACTACGGCGATTCCCGTTTCTGCAAGGCAATGAAGAATATGGCTTTGTTCTTGGAATGTGCAGAACTGAACTTGACACAGTTCCTGATGTGGTACTAACCTCCTTTTCACTTCAGCGAGTCGATCCCGCTAAAGCTCTAAGTTTCAATCACTAACAGTCCGTTCGGATTTGGCACCGGCCTTGCTACCTGTTTTGGAACAAGGAGGACAACCAGTGAACAACCAGACGGCACAAGCCGCTCCGGAGAAATCCGTTTTTCCGGTGACGGCATTAATTGTAGACGATGAAACACAAGCGCGCGCGATTTGCACTGACGTGGTGGAAGACGCGGGACTGAAAGTCCGCACGGCTTCTACTACCGAGGAAGCGCTAGCCGTGTTGGAAGAAACCACTGTGGATATTGTGATTACGGATTTGAAGGTGCCGCAGGTCGGCGGGCTGGAGTTGTTGCGTCACGTTCGCAAACACACGCCGCATGTGCCGGTGCTGGTGTTGACGCAGTACGGAACCATCGAAACAGCGATTGAGGCAACGCGGCTGGGAGCGGTGGACTATGTGATGAAGCCGTTTCACGTGGACGATCTGCGCGCGAAATTGGATCGTGTGGTGAATTCGCTGGCGCTGGATCAGGAAAATCGCGTGCTGCGCGAACAATTGCGAAGCAAGCCCGGATTCGGAGGGCTGATTGGAATTTCTGCGCGGATGCAACGCGTGTATCGCATGATTGAACGCGTCAGCCAGCACAGTTATCCCGTTTTAATTCTCGGCGAAAGCGGCACGGGCAAAGAACTGGTGGCACGCTCCGCGCATTTTCAAGGGCCGCGAAAACATCGGCCGTTCGTTCCCGTGGACTGTTCGGCGCTGGTGCCAACGCTCATTGAGTCCGAGCTATTCGGACACGTGAAGGGCGCGTTTACCGGAGCGCAGCAGAACAAAGCGGGCTTGCTCGAAGCGGCCGACGACGGAACATTATTTCTGGATGAAATCGGCGATCTGCCAGTGGACATGCAGGCAAAGTTGTTGCGCGCGTTGCAGGAACGTGAAGTGAAACCGGTTGGCTCCAATGAACGCGTACCGTTGCGCGCGCGAATTATTGCCGCAACGAATCGCGATTTGGATGCCGCCATTCGCGGTGGAACTTTCCGTCAGGATTTATATTTCCGGCTGAACGTTGTGCAAATAAAATTGCCGCCCCTGCGCGAAAGGAAAACTGACATTCCTCTGCTGGTAAATTCGTTTTTGGAAAAATTTAGCGCGCCCGATCAACCGGCGCACACGGTCAGCGACGAAACGCTGGCGCGTTTGATGGCTTATGACTGGCCGGGAAACGTGCGCGAACTGGAAAATTCGATACAGCGCGGGATTGCTATGGGCTCCGGGACAGTAGTTCAGTTCAATGACCTTCCAACTAACCTTCAGCATGATGCGGCCGAACGTGTGAACGATGAGAGCGAAACGGTTCCTCTGATGGTGCTGGAACGCCGCGCAATTTTTCGCGCAATGCGGGAGACGAATGGAGATAAATTGGCGGCGGCGCGAATGCTGGGCATCGGCAAGACGACTTTATATCGCAAGCTGAAGCAGTACGATGCGCAGCCGTCCAACTAATCGCAGTCGTTTAATGGTGATGAATTCGCCCTTGCACCCATCGCTTAGCTGGGACTTTTGTGTCATGAATTTTGCACTAGCTGCTGCACCAATCTGGTAACCAAAACGCTTTAAATCTCACATCGGGAATTCGGCGATTAGTTTGTGCCGGTCCCTCCTTCCAACCTGTTGATTCCATGGAGACGGTTGCACCGCGATTGGTGCGCGCGGTGCTTAAGCATTTGCGGGGGATTCACGACGCATGGCCGCCACCGGATGGATTCACGCGGGAATGTCACCAGCGTTACGAGCGACTCCGGCTGCGCTGCTGCGTGGCGCCGCGCGCGGCGAACCGCTGGAATGGCTGCTGCAAACGGTGGCACGCGAGATGATTGATTCAGCCGCCGCGGCGCGCGCAGGAGTTTGGCTGTTGCGCGGCGCGTCCAACCTCGAAGGAATTTCACTCGAAGGCGCGGATGAATCTGTCCCGGAGCGATGGATCAGCGTCAGCCTGAATTCGCCGGAAGTGTTAGCGTTGATGCGAACCAGTGGCGACGAAACATTGCTGCGCGGCGCGGAATCAGAAGCGTTGCGGTTGGGCACGATAGCGCAATCCGCGCAATCGTTGTGGCTGCCGCTGCGAAATGCGGGAAAGCCCATCGGGCTGGCGATGGTTGGCTGGCACCGCGAATCCGCTCCGATTGACATCGCACCGCTGCGGATGCTGGCCGACGCTCTAGCGCTTGCCGCTCCCGCCGCACTCGGAAATTCTGCGAATCAACCTTTGCGTTTAGTGAAACAGTTCACTCCGGATATTTTCCGCACGCGTGCGCTGGAAGCGGAAGCGCTTCTCGCGGGAGTGGCGGACTCCACTGATTCGGGAATTGTGCTGTTCGATCCGCAGGGAAACGTACGGCTCGCGAATGAAAGATTCGCGCAATTTTTTGGACTTTCACGGACGGAAATTACGGAAGCGCAAACCTGGAATTCTCTCGCGGCTTCCGTTGGCGCGCATTTTCAAGAACCGGAAAAATTGTTGCAGCGCTGGAACGAAATCGCGAATCGTCCGCGCGAAGTCAGTTGGGACGAACTGGAATTATTGCGTCCCGCACGGCGCACCATCGAGCGATTCGGCCGGCCGGTTCTCGATGCGGGCGGCGAATTATTGGGACGGCTGGAAATATATCGCGACGTTACCGGCCAAAGATTGGTGCAGAGCAAACTTTTGCAAACGGAAAAAATGGCCGGCCTTGGTCAACTCGTTTCCGGGATCGCGCACGAACTGAATAATCCGCTCACCAGCATCATCGGATATTCGCAATTGCTTCTGGGACGCAGGCTCACCGCTCCGCAGGAAGCCGACGGCCGCCTGATTCATCAGGAAGCGGAACGCGCGGCGCGCATCGTGAAAAATCTATTGTTGTTTGCGCGCGAAGCGCGGCCGGAGCGTCGCTCGGTGAACCTGAATGAGATCGTCGAGCGCACTCTCGCGTTGCGAAATTACGAATTGCGTGTGGAAAATATCGAGCTATCGCAGGACCTGGCGCCGGATTTGCCGTCCGTCGTGGCCGATCCCGCGCAACTGCAACAGGTGTTGCTGAATTTGCTGGTGAACGCGGAGCAGGCCATTCGTCAGGGAAGCGGCGAAGGAAGCATTCGTGTGCGCACACGGAAAACGCAGCGTGGCCGGGTTTCGTTTGAAATTCTCGATAGCGGCCCCGGAATTCCGCAGGAAATCATTCCGCGAATCTTCGATCCATTTTTCTCCACCAAGCCTTCCGGGGCGGGCACCGGGCTTGGTCTCTCCATCACCTGCGGAATTGTGAAGGAACACGGCGGAGAAATTTTTGTGCAAAGCCAATTGGGGCACGGCGCGAAATTCACCGTGGAACTTCCCGCAGCAGCTTACGAAGCCCAGCCGGTGAACGCGCCACCTGCGAACCGCGGTGCTGCTCCGCTACCCACGCGGATCGCGCGTAGTGAGCGCGTGTTGGTGGTGGAAGACGAGCCGACCGTGGCGCACCTGATTGCCGATGTGCTGGGCGAAGACGGCCACAAAGTGGAGATCGTATTGGACGGGCGTGACGGACTCGATCGCGCCGCAGGAGGAAATTACGCGCTGATTATTTGCGATCTGCGCATGCCGCATCTGGATGGACGCGCGATCTACCGCGAGCTTGTGGCGCAGGGAAGTCCCATGCGGCACCGGTTGCTCTTCGTTACCGGCGATACGCTTGCGCCGCGCACTTTGGAATTTCTGGAAAGGTCGGGCCTGCCATTTCTTGCTAAGCCGTTTCTGGTGGAGGAACTGAAGGCGGTTGTGGAACGCGCGCTCTTTGCGGCGGAACAGTTCAGCGCGAATTCCGCAAAACACGCCGCGTCCGCGGGCGGTTCGATGAATTTGCGCTGAAGAAAATTTTGAAGAGAGCGCGGCTCACGGAAGGGCAGAAGAATTTTTAGGGCTGGCAAGTACGATCGGCCATACTTGCGGGCCTACGTTCACGCTGTGGAAAGTTTAATCGATGACCACCGCAACACATTCAATTGCTGCATCACGCCCGGAAGGTGCGGTTTTGCTGATCTGTGCTGACGCCATGCTAACGCGCCGCTATCTTGTCGAACTTGCGGGCGCCGGTGGAACGCGCCGCGCGCCGCTCGCGACGAGCGTTGCGCAGGCGGAGGAAATGCTGCGCGATTGGACTCCGCATGTAATTGTTTTGGACGAGTCGTGCATCGAGAACGATGCGTACGCCGTCGAAGCTGCGGGTCCGCTGAACGCGCTGGAAAAGTTGGAGCCCACGGTTGCCTCGCTTACGGAGCACGCGCCGGTCGTAGTCGTCGCTTCCGCCGAGCATCAGGACGCGCTGGCATTCTTGATTAGCGCGGGCGCAGTGGACCTGGTTGCGCGGCTGGGAAATTTCGTTCCTGTCACGGTGGGACTGGTGGTGCGGCGCGCGCAAATTGGCGAGCAGATGTCGTCCACTGCGCTAAACGAGCGCGAACGTTCCCGCGATTTCGGCGAAATGTTGCGCCACGAAGTGAATAATCCGCTCACCGGAATTCTGGGCAACGCCGAAATGCTTTTGAAACTTCGCGCGGAATTGCCGCCGCAGGCGATCGCGCGTTTGGAAACAATCGCGGAACTCGCGGTACGTTTGCGCGAAACCATTCGCCGCTTGAGCGATTGCTGGGAAGCGCAGCACGATTCGGCCGGCGCGATATAGCGCGGCTGCCTTTAAGCTTCCACGCGCACAAGCTTCCAAACAATTTAATCCATCATCTTGCAGCGGAGCACGCATCGTGCGCTTGCGCGAAAAACGAGAGCACTCTTCGCTCGTATTCTTCCGGCGCAACTCCCATTGCTGACGCGTGAACTGCTCCCGGCACAATCCAAAGTTCCTTCGATCCCTTCGCTGCAGCGAAAATGGCTTGCTGGTGCCGAAGTGGAAGCACAACGTCTTCGCCATCACTGATAAGCAAAATTGGGAACGGGCGTTGGGCCACCGATTTTTCCGGTGAAACATCTGACGGGTAGAACCCCGCGATTTCTTTCGTGGCGAGAAATCCTGCCTCAACAACAGTGCGGAACAAAATGCGTCCGAGCCACGGACTGCGGTGAAATCCAGCATAGTCGTAACTGGCTTCGCGAAAACTGCTGAAGGGAGCTTCGGCTGCGACCGCGAAAATATGCGGCTCAACAGCGGCCGCCTCCAGCGCGATGCCGCCGCCCATGGAAACTCCGAACGCGAAAATACACTGTGGATGAACTTTGTCGTCGAGTGCCGCAACAATCGCTCGCACGTCGTCCCGTTCTTTCCAGCCGTACGTGGCAAGATCTCCTTCGCTTTCACCATGGGCGCGTGAATCCATCATCAGAACTCCGTAGCCGGCGCGCAAAAGAAAATCCGCCACGCCCAAATCGCCGACACGGTTATCCGCGACGCCGTGAAACAGCAGCACCCAATCGCGAGTTTTGATTTTGCCTTCAGAGGGATCATCCGCTGAGTTCGGCGCGGGCTGCACGAGCCATCCGCGCAACAGAATTCCGTCCTGAGCGCGAACGTCAAACGGAGTCGGTTCCGCGCGATCGCGTCGAAACACTTGATCTGCTTCCGCGATTAGTTCTGGCGTGAGGGCACGGCGCGCGGGATGCAAGGACATCGACGCCGCCCAATATCCGGCGACCGCCGAGAATATCGAGACAAGCGCGAATATCGCGACGATCCATTTAATTGCGCGGCTCAAGAGTTCCTCTTTGAATAGATACGAGTAGGCGCAAAAGTATGTTTCGTGTTTACATCGATCGGTGTGGCCCGTCATATCCTTTATTGGCTTGACGGAGATGGCATTTGGCGGGTAGCTTTTGTGAAAAGTGGCAGAAGAAAATTCCTGTCAGCATCAGCGGTACCGGAGGAAAATTCGGTGGCAAAGCGTTACACCATCATTTTCTGCGTTGCTCTGTCCGCTCTGGCCTGCGGCATTTTGTCGTTGTGCGGAGCCCAAACCCTACCCTCCAAAACCACAACACCGCAGTTCGAAGTTACTTCGGTCAAGCAGAACGCTTCGCAGGGCGCCTCATCAAATATCTCCAATTCAATTCCAGATCGGTTCGTGGCTACAAACGTCCCCTTGCGCTTTCTCATCTTGGACGCTTATGAGCTACTCGATCACCAACTTGTCGGCGCACCTGACTGGATCGGGAATAAATCCTATGACGTGGTTGGTACATACCCTGGGGGGCAGCAACCGCCCGCACATGAGATCCATCTGATGCTGCAGCAACTTCTGGTTGATCGATTCGGCCTGAAGGTACATCACGAACAGCGTGAATTGCCCGCTTATGAACTTGTCCTCGCGAGGAAGGATGGAAGGCTCGGTCAGCAGATGCACAGGTCCGATATGGACTGCGCCAAGTGGATCGCCGGTGGCCGCCCTAAGACAGCCGCTGGCCTTCCCAGCCCCGTGTCACCCTCAGGAGAAAGGCCCGTGTGTGCGACGATCGCCACGCGGAAGTGGCTGACGGGCGGAGCAAGAACGATGCAGGACCTCGCAGCTTCGTTGCAAAGCATGTTGGGTCGGCCAGTAGTGGACAGCACAGGGTTGACGGGCTCGTATGACATCGATCTTCAATGGGCTGCGATGGATTTGCATGCCGATGAAGCTGCGGCTACCGCTTCGACTGAGGGGCCAACACTCTTTACGGCACTGCAAGAGCAGCTTGGGCTGAAGCTTATCTCCCGCAAAGACAAATTCGATGTTCTCGTTGTCGATCAGATTAATCCGCCGAGTCCGAACTGAGCGGCAATTTCAGTAAATTGACTCACTACTGGGCAATCTGTAGCGCTCGATCAGGAGGACATGACATCTCCATTGGAATCTTTGTCACGAGCCCGTCGACGAATAATGCCGCACGCCGAATTCCCATGACAAAATTGCGAGTGCGGCGCAGGCCAGGCTCACCAGCGGCACGATGAATCCGATGTGACGGAAATCTCCGCGAGCGAGAAGGCGCGCACCGGGATAGAACGTGGCGAATCCGAAGGGAACTACCCAGCTGAGGAAAAACTTGATCCAACCGGCATAAATCGAAAGCGGATAGCGGCCAAACATCAGCAGATTCCAGAAGGGCGGGTGGACGCCGACGCGGTCTTCAAACCAAAATGAAAATGTGCTGAGCAGAAGGAAAAAGGAAACGTAAATAATTCCGCCGCAAATGCTGAAGAATACGAGCAGTAGAGCGTCTTCCACTTTCCAGTGCAAGTGCATGCGCAAGGCCATCCACAAAACAATTCCCACTCCGGTGAACGCTTCAAAGAATGATTCGATGCGAAAATTTTCAAACAGCACCTGGAACAAAGAATTCACCGGCCGCAGCAGCACGCGATCGAATTTACCTTCCATGATGTAGGTGTTGCCGAATTCATAGATGTTCAGGCTCAGAATGTTGAAAAGGCCGAAAGGAATCAGCGCGAAGCCGTACAGAAAAACAATTTCCTCGAAACTCCAGCCGGGCAGGTTCGTGTTGCGGAATAAAATAAATACGAAAGCAAACGCGAACGCCGTGGCGGCTGTGCTGGTGGCCACGCTAATCAGGAAATCTCCGCGATAGCTGACGCGGATTTTCAAATATTGCACGAAATAATCGCCCAGCAATCCGAAGTGAATGCGAGCTTTTGCGAGTGTTTCGCTCATCGAATTATCCGCCGTGAATGGTGATCTTGCGCGTGGCCGTGCGCCACCACACATCTCCAAGCCACAGAAGCACCGCAATCCAAATCCATTGCATGGCCAGCGCGCGCAGCGCATCCATGCCGCTTAGCTTTCCAAGATAAATTTGCAAGGGCGTGAACGCGATGTGCTGAAAGGGAAGCCACGCTGCGATTTTCTGGACCGCCGACGGAAAATACGTCATTGGCACCAGCAGGCCGCTCAGCAATTCAATCAGCCAAAACTTTGCGCGTATCAACGAAAGGATGGACGTCAGCGGAATCGCGCAGGTGCCAATCATAAAATTGATGGCGGCCATCAGCAGGATGCTGCCAGCAACCGCGACGAGGAATAATCCGAATTGCGTCCACGATGCCGCGAAGCGCACGTGAAAAAGTAGCGCGATGACGATACAACTGGGCGCGGTCAGCATCACCAATCGAAAAGCGGTTTCGCCAAGCGCGCGGCAGATCCACATCCACTGGATCGAAACAGGCTTGATGAAATCCATGGCGATTTTTCCGTCAATCACTTCGTACGCCATTTCCTGATCGATCGTGTTCCAGTACAGCGAACGAATCACCCATCCCACAGCGACGTAGGTAAGAATTTGCGGCAGATCGTAGCCGCCGATTGTGGAAGTAGCAGTCTGCGTGGCGCTGGAAATTCCTCTGGCGCGATAAACAGCGGACCAGATGAAATAATAAACGGTGACATTAATAAGGTAGGTGAAAATTCCCGCGTAGTAGCGCAACCGAAACGCCAGAATATTCACGAAGCCGATGCGCGTGAACTCGGCATATGGAGCCAAAACTGAAGCGCGCGTGCTCATGGCCGGGTGGAAACTTCCATGACGGATTCTCCGCCATAAATGCGCTTGATGATCTCTTCGATCGGCTCATCTTCAATCAGCAAATCGCGGATGTCGCCGGCAGCAAGAATTTTGCGAATTAGTTCCGAGGTGGAAACACGTGTGCGATCGAAACGCACGCGGTAAGTCACTTCATCCACAGCTTCGGCGTCCAGTCCATCAGAGGACAGCGCGCGCTGCAATGTTCCGGCGGCTTCGCTATCGCGCAGCGCGAATTTAATTTGTTTCGTTCTCAGGAGCTTCGCCTTTAGTTCCGGCAGCGGGCCGTCATACAAGAGTTTGCCGTGATCGATAATCATGATGCGCCGGCAAAGTTCTTCGATGTCGTCCAGATCGTGCGTGGTCAGCAACACCGTGGTGCGGTAGCGCTCATTGATTGCGCGCAAGAATTTGCGTATGTGATCTTTTGCAACGACGTCCAGCCCAATCGTCGGCTCGTCCAGGAACAATATCGGAGGATTGTGCAGCAGTGCGGCCGCTAGATCGCAGCGCATACGTTCGCCAAGCGAAAGTTTTCTAACCGGAGTGTTCAGATAATCGCTGATGCCCAGCACTTGATGGAATAGTTCCATGCGCTCGTCAAAATCGCGCTGCGAAACGCCATAGATCCGCCGTAATAATTTGAAGGATTCGATGACGGCGATATCCCACCACAGTTGCGTGCGCTGTCCGAACACTACGCCGATTGTTTTCACGTAGTCAGTGCGCTGGCGCCAGGGCACAAATCCATTTGAGACAATCGTTCCGGTGCTCGGCACCAAAATTCCGGTAAGCATTTTAATGGTCGTGGATTTCCCGGCGCCGTTCGGGCCGATGTAACCGACCATCTCGCCCGGTTCGATTTCAAAATTGATGTCATCCACCGCGCGAACCGTTTGATACTCACGGACAAAAAGATTCTGGATTCCTCCCCAAAGTCCTTCGCGGCGCTTAAATGCTCGGAAGTGTTTGCAAAGATCGTGAACTGAAATTAAAGGCTGCGCTGGCATGGAAGCAAGAATTCTAACACGATGGGATTAAAGCGGAGGCCGCGCGAACGGAATTGCTCGTGCGGCCAAATGAATTCAGTCAAACAACTTAAGTGCGGAACAAAACGTCTTCGCGCTTAAACAAACTGACGGCCACAAACAACGCCGCCGAAGCATAAACGCACGTCGAGGCAAAAATTATCGCGATGTAATTCCAGTGATACGTGCCCGCCACGATTTCCTTGCACACCAAACTCGTGCTGAGAATCGGAACCAGCGCCATGCGGGCATTGAATTCGACCCCGGGCATCAGGCCGGCCACCGCAGGCAGCACGACCACGATCATCAGCGGCGCGATATAACTCTGTGCTTCCTTGTAACTCTTGGCCATCAGCGCAATCGCCAGCAATCCGGCCGAAAAAAGTACGGCCAGCGGCAGTACCATGAAAAATACCGCGCCAATCGCTTTTAATCCAATCGAGAAGTTCAGAAGATTATTTGCCTCGGTCTTTCCGGCCATCAAAGCTTTCGCCACGTGAAATGACACGCCCATGGACGTGATTGCAAGCATCGCGGTCACGAGCGCAGCCGTAAGAACCATCAGGAATTTTCCGAGCACGATTTGCGTGCGCGGCACGGGACTGGTCAGAATTGTTTCGATGGTGCCGCGCTCTTTTTCTCCCGCCGTCAAGTCGATTGCCGGATACATCGCGCCCGTCAGGCACAGGATGATGACGAAGTAAGGAAGAAATCCGCCGATCATCGCCCCACTCACTTTTTCCGGAGGCGCAACGTTTTCCTTTTTCACGTCAAACGGATCCGCTAGAGCCGGAGGCAAATTGCGCGCTTGCAGGCGTTTCTGAACCGTTTGCGTTTGCAGGTCCTTCAGATATTTTTCTATCTTGTCGGAGGCGATGCTGGATTTTAGGTCGCCTTCGTAGTTGTAAATCTTCAGAGTCATTTTGGTGTCATGGTCGACCGCAGCATCAAACCCGGCCGGGACATCAACCGCCGCACGAATCTTCTTGTCGGAAATCTGTTGGGCGTAGTCAGGTTCACCGGGAATAAAATCGATTCCTTTAATTGCCTTCAGATCCTCAACAGCGCGGGGCGAATCTCCGGCGCTCACGATCATCACCTTCGGCACTTCTTCCATCGCCTTGCCGACGACCTTCGCTATGAACGTGAACATTCCAATGGAAATCAGCGGGAAAATCACGATAGGCACGACCACCATGGAGATCAGCGTGCGGCGGTCTCGCAGTGAATCCGTCAACTCTTTGCGATAGACCGTGAAAATATTGGACTTGCTCATTAGGCCACCGTCTCTTTCGCAATGTGCGGCTCTACCACTTGCACAAAAATATCTTCCAGGTCATGCAATCCGCTGCGCTGGCGCAAGTCCGCCAGCGTTCCTTCCGCCAATAATTTCCCGCCATGAATAATTCCAATGTGATCGCAAAGCTTTTCCACTTCGCTCATCACGTGAGTCGAAAATATTACCGTCTTGGATTGGTCACGGCATTCGCGGATGAACTGCACAATAGTTCGCGCCGCCATCACGTCCAGCCCCAACGTAGGCTCATCGAAAATCATTACCTGTGGATTGTGAATCAGCGTGCGGGCGATGGAGGTTTTCTGCTTCATGCCCGTGGAAAGTTTGTCGCAGCGGCGGTCGCGGAATTCATTCATTTCCAGCCGGCCAAAAAGCGCGTTGATACGCTGGTCGATCACATCATCTTCCAGCCCGTGCAGACGTCCGAAATATTGAACCATCTCGTAGGCGGATAATCTGCCGTACAGCGCGGTTGACGTTGAAAGGAATCCGATATTCGCGCGCACTTTTTGCGCGTCCGTCATGACGTCGAATCCAGCGACGCGCGCCGTTCCATTCGTCGGTTCCAGAATTGTTGCGAGCATCCGCAGGGTGGTAGTTTTCCCCGCGCCATTTGCGCCCAGCAGGCCATAAATCTGCCCCGGCTTGCAGACGAAGCTCACTCCGTCCACCGCGCGCACGGTGCCGCGCTTCTTATCCTGAAAAACTTTGCACAGATTCTCAGCTTCAATCATGCCGCTGACGCCTCCATACGCTTCTCACTATGAAATCGAAAGGACAGACCTTCTCACGGGATGATACGCACCGGCGCACCAAAGAATATCAGTGTCGCATGGAAAATATACAGCCCGCCGGATCAGCACCGGCCCCGCGGCGCGGCTCAACCCTTGTGGCAGTTTGGGCACTGTTTTGCGTCGTAGTGGTCCGGCGTGACGCAAAACATGTTATTGCACTGTATGCAGACGCGATGCAGCAGCGGCTGCGAAGGATCGCCTGGCTTCACTTCCGGCGAATGCGGGTGCGGCGCAGCAGTTGCTTGCGTCGGCGTAGGAGTTTCAGCGGTCATAAATAAATTTTAGCATGGCACGGGGGAAGTGCGCATTACCTGTCTCGCGACACTCGCCACCTTTCATCCGCAAGTCGGCATCTAAGATTTTGGACGGAATAATGGATGCAGGGCTGGACGGTTTGCTAAGATACGGCTACCTTCTTCAATTTCGGGGACATCAGACAGCATGAGGCGTGAATGAAATCGAAACGCTTGAAGCTTGCTTGGCTCTACATCGTACTGGCCCTCGGAGCAATTGTTGCTCTCGTCGAGTTGAGCGGCCGCAAGCCCGTTCCAAACGTTCCGACGCAGACGGTCTCACGCGCCAACCTTAGTTCCGCAATTCCCACCAATGGAAAAGTGGAACCAATCACTCCCTACGAAATGCGCTCGCTCGTTCAGAGTCATGTTACAAATATTCATGCCACGGAAGGCCAGCTTGTAAAAAAAGGCCAGCCCATTCTGGATCTTGATGAAGGCCAATTGCGCGCCGATCTTTCCCGTACGCGCGAAGAACTCGTCACCAATCAGGAAAATTTGCGCATCGCGCAAACTGGTGGACAAGTCACACAACTCGCACAACTCGATGGCGAGATCCGAAAAACAGAAGTCGAGCGCGCCCGCCTGCAAGCCTCGATTGCCACGCTCGAAAAATTGGTAGCACAGCAAGCTGCTACGCCGCACGATCTAAGTGAAGCGCACGCAAGCCTCGCTCGCACAGAATCGGATCGCGATCGGCTAATCGCTTCACGCGCGGATTTCGTGCGCCAGACCAAGTTGGACACCGACCGCATATCGCTTCTCGTATCGCAATCGCAGGAAACTTTGCAAAATTTACAGCAGAAACTTAATTCGACTCACATCACCGCGCCCGCCAATGGCACACTTTATTCTCTCCCGGTGCAAGTGAACGATCCTGTCAAAGACGGCGATTTGCTGGCAGCCGTTGCGGACCTGAAACAAA